>CAJXBG010000149.1 GCA_913050215.1 uncultured Gammaproteobacteria bacterium | reverse complement strand
TGGCTTCAAGGTAACGACAAATCGCCTGACTCTCGGCCAGGAACGTGCCGTCGTCAAGCTCTAGCACTGGCACCCGCCCAATAAAATTTTTGGAGATATAATCTTCACTAAGATTCTCACCCGCTCTCAAATCAATTTCCGTCTTTGGTATATCGATACCTTTTTCGTTCATAAAAATGCCGACGCGCTTGCCGTTAGGCGAGCCGCTGCTCGTAAAGAGATGCATATTGGTATTCCATTGTGTTGAATTTAATTAGGCGAGAGACTGTGCCAGTTTTTATGCTACTCGGCAAATCTCCATGCGCCTCGCGGGCAGGTTAAACTAGCTCGATATCGGCGCGTCTGTCGATGGCCTTCTGGTTGACCACCAGATAAGTGCCAACAGCAATACTTGAACGACCAATCTGATCGATAGTGCGGCCTCGGAAACATCCGGGAATTGCTCTGGGTGCAGCCACATGTGAACATTTGCGGGCGTTACCGCAATGGTCAGCGCAATCAAGCCCCACCCAGCTAGCGAGCGCGTTTTTGGCCAGATTATTAACATAGCGAGCAGCACCTCAAACACACCGCTCGCATAAACAGCGAATAAGGGCCATGGCCACCAGGGAGGAACAATCGCGATAAAAAAATCAGCGTTAGTGAAGTGAGTAATCCCACCGCCAAAAAACCACGCGAATACAACGGCAAGCCCCGCGTAGCGAATCGTGTTGATCAACTTCTTCTCCTCACTGTCGCCAGTGTCTCACGCCGTTTAGGGTAATTATCAATACAGCACCATGCACCGAACTTCGATGCTCCATCGATCTGGCGCATCTTTAGGCGTTTGTGCGTCATAAAATGCACTATGAAAACTAAACGTACAAGGACCGTCAGCCATGTGATCAGCTTTCGCGCCCCCACTCTGTGCCAGCAATCCCGCAGAGTCCCACTGTTTGATCAGTAATGCTTCGCTGCGCGTCATGGCCGGGTAGCAATAGAACAAATGCTGTTCGTCGTACTTCGCCCAATAGTTCTCACCCACCCTATCAGGCATGTGGATCTCGAATACAACAAGGTCTTCAGGTTGAACGCTCTGTCCGTCGCACAAGGCTAGTGGATGGGTCGCAACCGGCTCAGCCTCGATATTACGCCACACATTAATGATTGCGAATCGACCACCGTCATTAAGCGCCGGATTCGCCGCATCTTTAGGAATCAACCCTTGGCCCTCTGGCACGACTTGTCTAAGCGTGTCGTTAACACTGGAGGCCTCAGTTAATTGTATGAGCCGATCTCGCGCCGAACGTAACGTGTAGTCGCCGTGAACAATATGTGCCGGACCCTGGACGTCTTGCCCTCCTTTGACCCTCCGTTTTTCAGCCAACCCTCCGGCCGAACGGATGTTATGGTCGAAAGCCCATACTTTCCCGCCTGTTGCCTCCGCGACAATTTCCTCACAATCTCGATAGTAACGGGTGATGACTTCTTGATGGTCCAAAAAATCGTAACTTGGCACAGTGTTTTCCAGCAACTCAAAGCCATTTCGCGCCAAATTCATCGTGTTTTGCGGCGATAGCTGTCGCGCGTCTTTTACCACGATCTTGCGGGACTCGGTTGCTACGCCTTCGCTATCTACAAAGTTACCCCGATCATCTCGGGTCATGCGCACACGATCATTTCGGTAGAGAGAAGATTCTGTCTCTGGCGTTAAAAAATAAAATTCGCCAGTGATACTGACATTAGCGTTAGCGATAGTTTTCTCCTAAAAGTAGCTGATCCAGGAAACAGCAAAGTCGATCGGCAACAACTGAGCCAATCAAAGGTTAGCACTCACCCTTTTGATACCTCTCGCGCCAACGACATCGGATCGTTGTCGAACCATTCCTTGCTCATACGCTGGACATAAGCCGACAAGTTGTCGTGTGCTTGAGCCGCATCCTTGAGCTTCGAGGTGTACGGGCCATTCATAATTTGCCATAAGAAAGCATATGCCGTGGCATCAACAGAGGTCGGCTGATCGCCCAGAATATATGGGTGCTCGCCCAAAAATATTGAGAGGGCATCTAGGTCTTCCCTACCGCGTTTGTCTAACTCGTCTTCAGTAAACGCCCCTACGCCATGCTCAATACATTTGCGCCGGCTATCATCACGTGCTTCTTCATAATCAGCCTGATCGAGCTCTTTCAGCATCCCTGGCGTGTCCCAGTATGGATTCTCTGGCGCCCACCAGCGCTCCCGCGCCATGATCCACCAAATATGCTCCTCGAGCATGCGCTTGATTGTGTGGCCCTTAGCGCGCTCACCGCGACTAAGTGCCCCATCAAGAGCATCACCAAAATGTTCTTTCAGGTAATCAACAATGAGGCTGGAATCAGCGATCTGAGTACCGTCGTGCTCGATATACGGAAGCTTGCCTTTCGGTGCGGTCTCGGCAAAGTCCAAGCCAAGACTCTTCGTTTCAAATTCGATGTCCGCCATGCGCAAGTAGGTTTCAATTTTTAGTACAAACTGGCTGATGCAACCAAATTTTTCCCAAGCCGGACCAAACCGAAACAAAGTAATCACCGTTTCCCTCCAAATGATGTCTGCTGACAATACTAGTCTAGCTCAGTCTGCGAGATTGTGTCGATTCAATTCGGGGTTAGGTCATCAAAGGGGGCATCCATCAAATACGCGCTGAATTTCAGCCATTGAATATCAAAAGGATAACCACATTATCTATGTCTTCGTTTTCAAGGATGATCAGCAACAGCTATCCCTAATCGTTCTTCGAAAAATGTGGGTTATACTTCCTGTCTTCTGTGTTTAAAGGGATATCAACCGGGGTTTCAGGTCTTAATCTGCTCAATCGAGGTGCCATTCTCCGGTGACATCAGTGTTAGAGTTACTGACTCGGAAGTTCGCGATGAGAACGGTAGATTGGTAAATTCATCGGTTAGCCAATCATCTGTTTCTGACAGAACGCTACTCAACAAAGGAGCACAAACAATGCCTATGCAAGACATTACGCCACTTAATGATCAACTCGCAGACATCATCGTTAGATCAGACGAACCATGGATTGAAACGGAAGCCGACAAAGCCTGGCTTAAAGTCCTCTGGACTGGTCCTGAAACGGGCCGTTGGGCGGCCCTCTTTCGCTGGAAAAAAGGCTACGTTGCGCAGAAACACAAGCACCTGTCTGACGCGCATACCTTTATCATCAAAGGTAAACTGCAAGTGCGAGATGGCGTGTTAAATACAGGCGACTATGACTACGAACCCAATGGCGTTTTACACGACGCGACCATCGCCCTTGAAGACACAGAATATCTCTTTATTTGCGATGGCCCGGTGATGTTCTACGACGACAACGGACTCACCAGTTATCTTGGCTGGGAAGAACTTACCCGCATGAAACAAGCTGCCAACGCCCACAAATAACGACAGATCGGAGATTTCTCTCATGTCAGCAACACAAGACTTCGTCATGAATCAGACGATGCTACGCATCAAGGACCCAGAAAAATCTGTGCCTTTTTACGAGCAAGTGCTTGGTATGACCTTACTCGATCAATTTGATTTTCCCGAGATGAGGTTCAGCCTGTACTTTCTGGGATATCCCCAGTCCGAAGTGCCAACATCACCAAAAGAACGCGCCGAATGGATATTTCAGCAACCTGCCCTGCTTGAACTCACTCATAACCATGGCACGGAAACAGACACTGATTTCTCTCACCACAACGGCAACGATCAGCCGCAGGGTTTTGGCCACATTGGCATTTCAGTACCCGATGTCTATCAAGCTTGCGAGCGATTTGACTCGCTTGGGGTTGAGTACGTGAAAAGACCAGATGACGGTAATATGAAGGGGCTCGCTTTTATCAAAGACCCAGATGGTTACTGGATCGAAATATTGTCAGCAAATGGGCTACGTGATTTGATTCTGGGGTGAAGCCACAACGTGCTCGATTCACAAAATCTTGATGCACGCGGAAAAAGACTTTGGGCAATTGTTGATTAGCGTCATTTTGTACTTTTAGATTTGCAGGCAAAGGACGTTAATCCGTCCCATGCCAAGCGGATGCGGTTTCGATATTCAGAATATAGACTGATTATTCCTATTAAAATAGCTATCCTCTTTCTTGAGCCTTCTAATAAGGGTTAGCCATGAAAAACGTTGTTGTCGTTGGAGCAGGTCCTGCAGGCGCAAGCATTGCCTATTTGCTGGCGAATCGCGGCATTGCCGTAACACTGGTAGAGCGCCGTCGAGATTTCGCCAGAGAATTTCGTGGTGAGATCTTGATGCCCAGTGGAATCGAAGCACTGCAACAGCTAGGTCTTGGTGACGCGTTGGCCCAAACAGATAGTCATGCTGCGTCAGACTTTGCGTTATATATGAACAGCGAGTTGATATTCACCGAAAAACTGGATCCTGAGGTTTTTCATGGACACCCCCCGCTTGCGATTTCTCAGCCTGCGCTACTTGAAGCCATTGTGGCAAAAGCCGAAAAACTCACCACGTTCACATTTGTACGTGGCGTGTCAGTGAAAGAACTGGTCGAGGATAATGGGACCATTACAGGTGTTACGATTCGAGAAGATAATCGTGATAGGTTCCTGCCTGCTGATCTGGTTATTGGCGCAGATGGTCGAAACTCAGTCGTTCGCAAACATCTGGATCACGGTGTGACCGAAAAAAGCCCACCCATGGACATCGTCTGGTGCAAACTGCCTTGCCCGGACGATTGGCCAGGTTTAAAAGCTTATGTTGGTCGTGGACATTTGCTAGTGGCATACCATACTTGGGATCACAGTTTGCAATTAGGATGGGTCATTCTTAAAGGCACCTTTGGGGAGCTTCGCAATAAAGGCATTGAAGCATGGATAGAAGAAATGGCGCGCCATGTATCACCAGATTTAGCGTCTCATTTAAGAACTCACAGTGATGCTGCCGAAAAGCCTTTTCTCCTTGATACCGTGTCAGACTGCGTCAATGGTTGGAGTCAACCTGGAGTCTTGTTGATAGGGGATGCCGCGCACACGATGTCACCGGTAGGTGGACAGGGCGTCAATATTGCGCTGCGCGATGCGGTGGTTACGGCTAATTATCTGGTGCCCATATTGAACAACTCGTCGACGACAGTAACGGAGATAACTTCCGCACTTCACGACATAGAGAAAGAACGCAGAGTTGAAGTTGATTACATTCAAAACCTACAGGCGAAACCGCCGAAAATTGTACTCAGTCGCGCGTGGTGGGGCGAACCCATTCGCCGCCTAGCAGGGTTTGCCCTCGGCACGCAGCAGATAAGACGAAAGGCTGCCCAGGGTGCGTCAGCTTTTCCATTTGGCGTGAGAGACGTCAAACTCGAAGTTTAAGCAACTACTATCGAAACCCATAACAAATTCGCGCCTTAACGCGGCGACTAGATGCTATAGGCTGCGCCTCGGCAAATAGCTGTTTTACCATCAACCGGTTAAACGAAAATTTGCCCACGCCAATTTTCTCGCTCTAAACCGTGGCAACAGGAAAATCAAGAGCGTCGGCTAGCTTTGAACTGCGCAGAACAGTTAAACCAACTAATTATGGTCCTGACATAAAAACGGTTCGGCTCTCTCCCGAGCGTCACCTTGCCCACTAAATTTCTGCAACGCAAAGAGGCTGGCGATTGAAGACCAGTACGGGTATGGTCTTGGTCATGTAAATCATGGAATCTATCGAACGAAAATGTTGAAGCTCATTGGTGGATCACTGCTAATTCTCGCAGCCGTTATTGTGGTGCGTACAATCATGCACTCACCGCCTCCAAGCGCAGATGTGATGCTTGTAAACCTCAATATTGACGCTAAAAAGGCGGCACAACATCTATCAGAATCGATAACCTTCAAAACAGTATCAAATCAATCACAAGCTGATAAAAACGATGCAGAATTCACGGGTTTTATTCAATGGGTGAAGGACACCTACCCCTCAGTAAACAGCAAGCTTGAGTTGATTATGTTTAATCAAACCATGCTGTACAAATGGCAAGGTAGCGATCAAAGTTTGAAACCAATACTGGTCACAGGTCACTATGATGTTGTACCGGTTATACCCGGTTCTGAAGATAAATGGGAGCACCCACCCTACGAAGGCAAGATTGTCGATGGCGTGATTTGGGGCAGAGGCGCACTAGACGACAAAAGTGGTGTTATTGGCATATTGGAGGCCACGACATTTTTGATCGCAGAGGGGTTTTCGCCGACGCGAACAATCTATCTCAGCTTTGGTCACGACGAAGAAATCGGCGGTCCCGAAGGCGCAGGCGCAGTGACTGCGTACTTGCAAGAGAACGAGATCCAACTAGCTTGGTCGTTAGATGAGGGGTCTTTTTTGTTCGACGGTATGTTTCCCGGTGTGGAAAATTTGATTGCCGCTATTAATGTTGCTGAAAAAGGCAGTGTGACTTTAGACATTGTCGCCACCGCAGCCGGCGGTCATTCCTCTATGCCACCGAAAAATAATGCCATTGGAGTCTTGGCAAAAGCCATCAACAAGCTAGAAGAAAACCCTGTTCCGGGCGGGCTACAAGGTCTCAGTGCAACGATGTTTGATAGCATCAGTCGTTATTTCGATTTCCCTATGCGCATGCTGTTTGCTAACCGGTGGTTGTTTGATGGCGTTATCGATAGCCAACTCAGTAGAGTGACATTTGCTAACGCCATGCTTCGAACCACAACTGCAACGACAATGTTGTCCGGCAGTATTAAGACAAACGTGCTGCCTATCGAGGCTATCGCGACGGTGAATTTTCGTGTACATCCCAGAGACACGCCCGAGAGCGTAAAAGCCTACGTAGAGGGGATTGTTGCAGATGAGCAAATTACAGTAAGGACACGCGGAGGCAGAAGCGCATCAAAGGTATCGTCTTGGGAAGCCGATGGTTTTAATCAGATCGCTCGAAGCCTACGTGAAGTTTATGGCGATGTTGCTGTCACGCCAGGGCTGATGATCGCCGGTTCAGACAGTCGTCATTACGGCAAGGTTGCTGATAACGCTTATCGCTTCAACCCTTTTGAGCTGACACAGGAAAACTTAGCCGGATTCCACGGCACAAACGAAAAAATGAAGGTCGAAGATTTTATCATGGGCATCAAAGCGTATATCCAGATAATGCGTCGCGGTTCGGACTCCTAGGATTTCAATCGGCTAAACAAGTTCACCTGTGTTTGTCGATTCATGCCGCGTGCTCACCGTGCAACCGAATCGCCTGATATAAAAAGCATTAGCTCAAGCAGAAGCTATTTTCTTACCAAAAAGCGTCGAGATAATTTACACAACACAGCAACATTGTTGACAATTAGATTCCCCGCCCACGTGATTGCAGGCTATCAAGCGATTGGCTCGATCCTTGCTCCTTCTCTTTATTGATCCAGTATTTTGCGACGACCGGTTCTGTGATTTGCAAACCAACATCTCGTTAAAGATAAATATGGCGATGCTGTTCGATCGCCTAAGTCATGTTGCTTGACAGCCTTACAAAGCGTACAGGGCTCGAATTAGAAACAAACGTACCGACGCTACGCGAATAGAAGTCCATCAATAATAATCCCTGAGGAACTACGGATGAGCAAACTCATACTCTCACTAGACGGCGGCGGCATACGCGGTGCAGCTACCACGCAATTTCTGTCGCATATAGAAGAGGAATTGAAACATCAAAATTCATCCATTCGCGACTATGTCGATTTCTATGCAGGCACAAGTACGGGTAGCATTATCGCCTTAGCTCTCGCTACAACAGATCTTACGATGAGCGAAATAAACAAGCTCTACAACTACGACAATGCCCAAGAAATTTTTGATCCAAACAAAGGCTGGCTTCAAATTGACGGTATCAACGCGCCAAAATACGCGGCCAGCGGCAAGACCGCCCTTCTCAAAAAAAGGATGGGTAAAGCGACTTTGGACGACGTTGGACGGGAAAAACATGTCCTTGCAGTCAGCTACGCCATAGAGAAACGGGCACCAATGGTCATCAAATCAACCATCGAAGCCCATCGCAGTTTACTCGCCTGCGAAGTCGCGGATGCATCTAGCGCTGCACCGACCTATTTCCCAACCCATGAGATGGATATACCCGCCCAATCCGAGAATGACTATTTCCTGATTGACGGTGGCGTGATCGCTAACAATCCCACCATGTGCGCCGTCAGCGAAGTGCGTAATATTTGGCCGCATATCGAAATGGAGCAAATTCGCGTCCTGTCAGTCGGCACCGGCTTTATGTCTCGTAAGATAAACGGCCCTGAATCGAAAAAGTGGGGGGCGGTACAATGGATCACCCACGGCCGGATACTTGACGTGCTTTCTGACGAACGCGTGGTCGCCTATCAGGCGATGGCGATTTTGAATCGTGGCGCATACATTCGTGTCAACGCAGAGCTACAAACTCAACCTGGCTTTCAGACACCACCGGATGACGCAATGGATGATGTGAGCCGAGTCAACATCAAAAAGCTAAAAAAACTTGGCGACTTTTGGTTCGAACAGTATGGGGAGCAAGCTATCGCACTGATTAAAGGAAGCTATACGGGTCCATCGTTAGATCGGATTGACCCACTCACAGGCAAACCGAAAATACAAAGCTAACCGGTCGCACAGATCACCCGCATGCTTTCACAGTCATCAAAAGAATAACCACATCACCGATGTCTT
>CAJXBG010000148.1 GCA_913050215.1 uncultured Gammaproteobacteria bacterium | reverse complement strand
CGATTAAAAACGATCATCAATGATGTCCGTCCCCGCCGGGGGCACGAAGTCAAAAAGCGACGATTCAATCTCATCATCAACACTGACATCAGTAAGGCTAATCAGCGTTCGTTGCCCCAAAGCATCTAGAATCGCAATGCGTACCGGCAGCGATTGTTGGAAAGAAACAGACAGGGATGTGAATAGACTTTCTGAAGATAGAGGTGAAAGTACATAGTTATCACCCAACTCATCTTCGAAATAAGATACTGAGTATGATGCATCTATCGTTTCTAAATGGCCTCCGAGCAGCAAAATGGGCACTTGGCCGACATCTACCTCAAGTTTAGAAATTATGACCTGCTCAAGATCTGCGTCGTAGACCCAAAAGTCTTGTCCATTGGACACCAGCATTTGTTCAACCGGCGCACTGGTTTCAATTCTGAATTTTGCTCCGGGATTGACCCAGAGATAACCTGTGTTTTCCTGTAACACACGCAGGGTTCGATCCGTCGTTAGTTGCGTAAATGAGGCCGACATGTGGGTGACACGTGCAAGTGCCGCTGCCAGTTGAGCAGTGGTTGAGTTGACCTCACTATTCTGTAATTCGCCAGCTCGCACACCAACCGAGCTGAATGTAATAAAAATCATCAAGAACGCGAATCGAAGTGTGCTCATCAACTCAGGACTCAGGTGGCGCATTTGCGAGGACCTCTCGGCTGCCATTGGTCCCCATCTCGCTGACGACACCTGCCATTTCCATTGTTTCAATCATCCTTGCAGCACGGTTGTAACCAATGCGCAGTTTTCGTTGTACAGCAGAAATGGATGCGCGGCGTGACTGAGTTACAAATTCAACGGCCTGATCATATAATTCATCCTGTTCCTCTCCGCCGCCATCATCACCAGCTGCCATCATGCCAGGAATCATTTCTGCATCGGTTCGGCTATCTAGAATTTCCTCAAGATAATTGGGTTGACCCAACTCTTTCCAACTCTCAACGACCCTGTGTACCTCGTCGTCATCGACAAAAGCACCATGCACTCTCGCAGGCAGTGCAGTACCCGGTGGCAGATAAAGCATATCTCCGTGACCCAGTAACTGTTCGGCGCCACCCTGATCGAGAATCGTGCGGGAATCGACTTTTGATGAGACCTGAAATGCAATCCTCGTCGGAATATTCGCTTTGATTAATCCGGTGATTACGTCGACGGAAGGTCGCTGCGTTGCTAGCACAAGGTGAATACCCGCGGCACGTGCTTTCTGGGCTATTCTCGCAATCAGTTCCTCAACCTTCTTGCCAACGATCATCATCATATCGGCAAACTCATCAATAATGACTACGATATAAGGCAACGACTCAAGATCCGGCGCTTCCTGCTCTTCGAGTTCAAGGAATTCCGAAGGCAACCACAGCGGATCTTTGATTGGTGAACCCGCTTTGGCGGCTTCTTTCACTTTACGATTAAATCCACCGAGATTCCGAACGCCCAAAGCTGCCATGAGACGGTAGCGACGTTCCATCTCGGCAACACACCACCTGAGGGCATTGGCAGCATCTTTCATGTCTGTCACGACAGGCGTAAGCAAATGAGGAATGCCTTCATAGATCGCCAGTTCAAGCATCTTTGGGTCGACCATAATCAGTCGAACGTCTTCCGGAGATGCTTTGAAGAGAATCGAGAGAATCATGGCATTCAACCCGACTGATTTCCCGGACCCCGTGGTACCCGCGACGAGAAGATGCGGCATTTTAGCCAGATCTACGACTACCGGTTGCCCGGCAATATCGTGGCCGAGCGCCAGACTCAGTGCTGATGAAGAGTTGTCGTAGGCACGAGATGACAGCACCTCACTCAACTGGACGATTTCCCTGTCAACGTTCGGAATCTCAATACCAACCACGGACTTACCCGGTATTACCTCTACGACGCGTACACTGGTTACCGCAAGTGACCTGGCAAGGTCTTTAACCAAGCCTGTAATCTTACTGACCTTGACGCCGGGTGAAGGCTGAATCTCAAATCTTGTAATCACAGGGCCTGGAAACACCGAGACGACAACAGCCTCGACACCGTAGTCAAGTAGCTTGAGTTCAAGCAAACGAGACAGAGCCTCGAGGTCTTCGGGTGAATACCCTGAGCTTTTATTAGGATCTACAGCATCAAGCAGGTGGAGTGCAGGTAACCCGTCAACAGCGGCAATTCTGAAAAGGTTCCCCTGTTTTTCACGCTCAACCCTCTCACTGAGTGCAGGTTCTTTGGCGACCACGGGCTCGATTTTCACCGGTGTCCTATGCTGCTGTTTCTCAACCTCTCGCTCGAGGGCTTCCCTCCGCTGTTCCACCACTTGCTTGACTTCATTTCTTTCCTGAAATCGAGCTCTGGTTTTGTGAAAAGTACGTTCGACCCAGGCGCTGAGACGCAACAGTGCTGCGCCAGTCGTATCCATGACCCACAGCCACGAAATATCAATAAATGCGGTCAGTCCAAACAAGAAGCTGGCAAGTAAGACCAGTGTCGCGCCTACGTAGCTAAACGACGCAACCAGGAGAGTAGCCAACTGAGCCCCCAGGATACCGCCACTGCCTTCACGCAGAACCACGCCAGACGTGTAAAAATGCAAAGCCGCGAGGCCCGCGCCTGAGGAGATTGTAAACAAAAAACCCATCGCTCTGACCGCGAAAACAGGCCAACTAACCAGCGATTTCGCCCGCCTCTCCCGAAACAGTAGCAAAGAATGATAGCCCAGCATCATTGGGAATATATATGCAAGATATCCGAACAGCACAAACAGCACGTCTGATATCCAGGCGCCTGAACGACCTACCATGTTGGTGACACTGCCGTCAGTGCCGGTGTAGCTCCAACCTGGATCGTCGGGATTGAAGGAGAGCAATGCCATCGTCAAATAGAGACAGAGAGCCACCAGTGCAATGAGCCCACCTTCTCTCAACCGAAGCTGAATACCTGCTAGGATTTCGTCGGGATCATGCTCCGGGGTTGCTGGTAATGCGCTCTTTGTTGCTGGCACAATTCAATCCTCTGGTAACATTTATTCTACATTTGAATTAGAAAAGCCGTGAACTAGCGAATAACCTTGGCGTCATTCATCGCGGTGACTCACCTAATCACTTTCAGCTCGGCAGGCCAACAAACTATGCCAATCCGACGGGCTGTTGTATCATTCGACCACTCTCTGATTTAACGGTTTAACGACATTTGCTGAAGCGAAACCTAAACAGGATTATAGATAAAAATCAGGACGAGGAGTTGCTGCCAAGATACTGATTTTATTAACATTAGAGTGAATTGCTCACCTTACCCTTTTACCGTGCTTTTGAAAACTGAATTTTTTCAGGAAGGTTCAGTTTTTTGGTATGAAGTCTAACCCGCAAAAAAGTGTCAACACACCAGCCTTGTTGAACAACAAACACAGATTACGTGGTAACCAACACTATGAACGAAATCCATCACAAGCTACTTATTTTGGGATCTGGTCCCGCAGGACTTTCAGCGGCAATCTACGCTGCGCGCGCAAACCTGGATCCCGTAGTTATTACTGGCATTGAAACCGGTGGTCAACTGACAACCACAACCGATGTCGATAACTGGCCTGCGGGCGCTGAGGGCTTACAGGGGCCAGACCTGATGGTACAGATGCAGGCTCATGCTGAGAGATTTGATACTCAAATAGTCTACGATCATATCCATACCGCTGATTTGGCGCATCGCCCTTACCGGCTCCATGGCGACAATGCGATTTACACTTGTGATGCACTGATTATTACGACTGGCGCCTCAGCGCAATATCTGGGCCTACCCTCGGAGGAAGCGTTTAAAGGAAAAGGGGTTAGTGCTTGTGCTACTTGCGACGGCTTTTTCTACAAGAAGCAAAAGGTTGCCGTCATTGGCGGTGGCAATACTGCACTCGAGGAGGCACTTTATCTCGCCAATATTGCATCTGAGGTCATCATGGTTCACCGCCGGGACGAATTCCGCGGTGAAAAAATTCTGCGTAATCGGGTCATCGAGAAGGAAAACATCAAGATTCAATGGAACCATGTGCTAGAAGAAGTTGTCGGCGATGATATGGGCGTGACAGGCATGAAAATTAGGGACGTCACGACGGACACTGAGACCCATCATGACCTCATGGGCGTGTTTATTGCTATTGGGCATACACCAAACACTAGCATTTTCGATGGTCAGCTGGAGATGAAAAATGGCTATATCGTGATCAATACGGGGATAGCAGGAAACGCCACGGCCACTAGTCTGCCTGGCGTCTACGCTGCTGGGGATGTAGCGGATCAGGTGTACCGACAAGCAGTGACTTCTGCCGGCTTTGGTTGTATGGCCGCGCTCGATGCCGAAAAATATCTCGACGAGCTAGAACGTAACGCGTAATTAGCCACACCAAGATTTCGCTCGGCACCTGATATGATTGAACTCACATGGCTGGACCCAAGTAAGCTGGAATTTCCCCCAGTTGAGCAGGCGATGCAGGATCCCGATGGGCTGCTCGCAGTGGGCGGAGATCTTTCGAAGGAGCGGTTGCTCCTCGCATACAGTAAAGGCATATTTCCTTGGTATGAGGATGATCAACCGCTACTTTGGTGGAGCCCGGATCCACGCGCCGTCATCGAGCCCCAGAATGTTAAAATAAGCCGCAGTCTACGCAAAAGGCTTCGCAAACGGGAGTTTGAAGTCAGGGTTGATACAGCGTTTGATGACGTGGTGAAGCGCTGCCAGAATCCGAGGGCCTATTCAAATGAGACTTGGATTACAAACGAGATGCGACAAGCTTATCTGGCATTGCATCGAGATGGCTATGCGCATTCCATTGAGTGTTATCAAGACAAAGAGCTTGTTGGTGGATTATATGGTGTGAGTATTGGACGCCTGTTTTTCGGGGAGTCTATGTTCCACGCTGCAACAGATGCCTCAAAAGTTGCCTTCGTCGCGCTCTGCCGCCTGTTGCGCCAACAGGGCTGCCCACTCGTTGACTGCCAAATGCCGAATCCACATATTATGAGTCTTGGAGTCGAGACGATTTCTAGATCTGAGTTTATGTTGCATTTGTTGAACAACAACAAACTGAAGTCCAATGAATGGATAAATTGGCCATCACTGCAGGGCGCAATGTGTGTCGACACAAGAGAGCTGGCTGATGCGAACTAATGGTAACGACGCAGGGTTTTAATGGGTATTAAACCAACCAGTATTAAGGACTTACGATATTTTACCACTCCGGAACACGAATGCAGCTATCTCGAGGGAAAACGATCTACCACCCTGTTTGCTGACCCTGAGGCTATTATCAGCACAGAACTGTATAGCATGCTCTCATCGGTTGGATTTCGAAGAAGTGGGCAACACATTTATCGTCCACACTGCCAAGATTGCAGCGCTTGCGTTCCGGTGCGAGTAGCCGTTAACCACTTTAAGAAAAACAGAAAGCAAAATCGAATATGGCGTAAAAACCAGGATCTCGAAATTTTCATGGTATCGCCCGAATATACGGATGAAAACTATTCGATTTTTGACGAATACATCACTGAACGTCATACCGATGGTGATATGTATCCTGCCGACCCCGACCAGTTTCGCAACTTTCTAGTCAATGGACGCCCAGAAGCAACATTTTGTGAGTTCCGTGAAAATGGAAAGCTTGTCGCGGTGTGTGTCGCCGACGTGATGATGGACGGCTTATCAGCCATTTACACCTTCTTTTCACCCGAGGAATCGAGACGAAGCTTGGGTAATTTCGCTGTGCTTTGGCTAATTGAGGCAGCGTTAAAAATGAATAAACCGTACGTTTATCTTGGATACTGGATCAAAGACTGTCAGAAAATGAATTACAAAACAGACTATCGCCCGATAGAGCTGTATTACAATGATAAATGGCAGTTGCTTAAATAACTCGATTTGGCGAAGCATTTGGGGCACAATGCTCGCCGTTTCCAGCGACAGTCTTCAAACAACTGAGAGTATTAATGGCTAAAGAAGAACAAATTCAGATGACAGGCACAGTGACTGATACATTGCCTAACACCATGTTCAAGGTTGAACTTGAGAATGGTCACGAAATTATTGCCCACATTTCTGGCAAAATGCGAAAGAATTACATAAAGATTTTGACAGGCGACAACGTCAAAGTTGAGCTTACTCCATACGACCTTACAAAAGGTCGCATTACGTTCAGAGAATAGGCTTTATCACTCAGGTTTAGGGAAAACCGCGGTCCGTGTCTATGCAGACACGGGTTCGTCGATCTCCAACACAAGGTCATTGTCCCTAACTAGGACCTGCACAACGCCCCCGTTAGAGAGCTTGCCGAAAAGGATGTCTTCCGCGAGTTCCTTTTTGATCTTCGATTGTATGAGTCGCTGCATAGGCCTTGCGCCCATCGCTTGATCGTAGCCATTTTCAGCCAACCAAGCTCTTGCCTCATCGCTTATATCCAATACAACCTTCTTATCGTCGAGTTGCACTTGCACCTCCACCAAGAATTTGTCGACCACCGTGGTGATTACTTCCGGCGAGAGTGGGTCAAACTGGATAATAGAATCCAACCTATTTCTAAATTCAGGCGTAAACATCTTTTTCAGCACTTCCATGCCGTCGGTCGAATGGTCTTGTTCTGTGAAGCCGATCGATGACCTACCCATCTCGTAGGCACCTGCATTGGTTGTCATGACGATGATTACATTGCGGAAGTCCGCCGCACGACCATTGTTGTCAGTCAGGGTGCCGTGATCCATTACCTGCAGTAGCAGGTTAAACACCTCAGGATGTGCTTTTTCTACTTCGTCTAGGAGTAAGACGCAGTGCGGATGTTTGGTGACTTCCTCAGTCAACAACCCACCTTGGTCATATCCAACATAGCCAGGAGGCGCACCGATAAGCCTAGAGACGGTGTGTCGCTCCATATACTCAGACATATCGAAACGGATAAGCTCAATGCCAAGAATCTTTGCAAGTTGCCTGCACACTTCAGTTTTACCTACTCCGGTCGGGCCAGAAAATAGGAAGGACCCTATTGGCTTTTCACCTTCTTTCAGTCCGGCTCGCGAAAGTTTAATCGCGCTTGATAGCGAAGAAATAGCCTCATCCTGACCAAAAATAACCATCTTCAGATTCGATTCGAGGTCTTTTAAGGCTGCCTTATCGGAAGTAGAAACGCTGTTTGGCGGGATGCGTGCGATCTTCGCCACCATCTTCTCAACATCAGAAACGCTAATTTGCTTTTTGCGTTTAGTGGCGGGCTGCAATTGCTGATAGGCACCGACTTCGTCGATGACATCGATGGCCTTATCAGGCATAAACCGATCATTGATGTAACGTTCTGCCAATTCAGCGGCAACTCGGAGCGCCTTGTCGCTGTATTTGAGATGGTGATGCTCCTCAAACCGCGACTTGAGCCCTTTTAAGATTTGATAGGTGTCCTCAACACTCGGTTCAACCACATCAATCTTTTGGAATCTTCGCGAGAGTGCCCGGTCCTTATCGAAAATGCCTCGATATTCCTGATAGGTCGTTGAACCCATGCAGCGAATTTGTCCCGAGGCCAGCAGAGGCTTAAGCAGGTTAGACGCATCCATTACGCCACCCGACGCTGCACCGGCACCAATGATTGTGTGAATCTCGTCGATAAACAGGATCTGGTTATCACTTTTGGTAAGCTCACCTAGCAATGATTTTAAGCGCTTCTCGAAATCACCGCGGTATTTAGTACCCGCCAACAAGGCACCCAAATCCAAAGAGTAGACGGTGCTGTCCGCAATCACCTCAGGTACTTTTTGATCGACGATCATTTTCGCCAAGCCTTCTGCAATCGCGGTTTTACCTACGCCAGACTCCCCAACCAGCAGCGGGTTGTTCTTTCGACGACGTGAGAGAATCTGTATCACTCGCTCGACTTCTTCGCGCCGCCCCACCAACGGGTCAATAAGTCCCTTCCGCGCTTGCTCATTCAGATTGGTGGAATATTGCTCGAGGGCGCTGGGTTTCTTTTCTTCGCCCGAAGCCCCTTCATCTGTCTCAGACCTTGCGTCAAGCTCTTCCGATTCTTCATTCCTAGATGTGCCGTGAGAGATAAAATTAACGACATCGATTCTGCTTATGTCTTGCTGCTTAAGAATGTAAACCGCGTGACTTTCCTGTTCACTAAAGATAGCGACGAGAACACTGGCACCGGTGACTTCTTTCCGCCCCGAGGATTGAACGTGGAAAACCGCCCGTTGCAGTACTCGCTGAAATCCGAGGGTGGGCTGCGTTTCTCGCTCCGTCTCGTCTTTCGGAATAAGTGGGGTGGTGGCATCAAGAAACTCGACCAATTCTTTACGTAACTTCTCTATCTCAGCCCCACATGCTCGCAGTACTTCTGCTGCGGCCTCGTTATCAATCAGCGCAAGCAATAGATGCTCGACTGACATCAATTCGTGTCGTTTGACCCTGGCGTCTTTAAAGGCCAGATTGAGCGTTACTTCCAAATCTCTACTTAACATCGTCTCTACCTTGAGTCTCAAAATCTATTGAAATCAAATTTATCTATCTTGCGGTGCTCTGTTTAACCCACCTTACACCTATTCCTCTTCTACTGCCTCAACGTCAGATACTAGCGGATGGTGATTTTGCTGTGCGAATTCATTTACCTGATCAGACTTCGTCTCCGCAATATCTCGCGTATAAATACCGCATGTCGCCTTCCCGACCGTATGAACCGCAAGCATAATTTGAGT
>CAJXBG010000147.1 GCA_913050215.1 uncultured Gammaproteobacteria bacterium | reverse complement strand
TATAAATACCGCATGTCGCCTTCCCGACCGTATGAACCGCAAGCATAATTTGAGTCGCTTTTTCTCGGTTCATTTGGAAAAATATTTCCAGCACCTGCACGACGAATTCCATGGGAGTGTAATCGTCGTTTAACAACACCACTTTATACATCGGTGGTTTCTTAAGTTCTGGCTTGACTCTCTCTGCCAGTACGGTGAAACCGCGATCAGGTTCTCCTTCATCTTCATCACCCATACGTATACGCGTGGAGGGGTTGTTTGTATCTGTAATCTTGAACTTCAATTCAATCTCACTATTAAATTCTAGCTTAAATTTCCCAACACGAACTATCAACAAAGATCTATCTTACGATCAATTCTTGATTGAATCTCCTGTGAGATATTACCGGTTGGCTGTAGGTGTATTTTGACGAGTAATACCCTATGCAATCAATACTTATATGGGACTATCAGTCTGATATTCAAGCTGTAAATGCATAACAGTTGCCCTTCTCGTTAAAAATATACTTCAACTTCCCATTGATATTTCGTGGAATAACTGAATTGATCGGTCTATCGCCGACTGAGATTGGAAACAAGGTCAAAAGTGACATTAGCTTAGAGATCCTACCTGATAGAATGTGTATACAAAAATGCGCATGATAAGCTGGTGGCTGTTCGTTCAGGTTGCTGGGGTAAGCGGCATGTTCACCGCCCCGATTAACTGGTTTAATCACAGCAAGTATTTTATGTCATTGATAGTGTTTGTCATGCAGACGCATTGGCTCACCGTACTGCTGCTTTGGTTGAGCATTATGAAATACTAAAAGCAAACCTTGCGATGACTATAGATCTTAAAAAAGGTAAAAAGGTTTACTTACAATCAACATAAAACCTGTCGATGGTCGCCGGGAAACGAGTTAACTGTGTTCTCAGCTTGCTTTAAAAAAAGCAGCCTCCCACTTAGGATTCACCACATCTGTCAATGCAACCTAACTTATTGCTCTTCAACAAACCTTATTTAGTCGTTAGTCAATTCAGTCCACTCGACTCGAAACAAACGCTAAAAGAATTTATTGACCTTCTTGATTACTATCCAGCCGGCAGGTTGGACCATGACTCCGAAGGCTTGCTTGCTCTGACGAATAACAGCGCGCTACAGGCGCGCATCACTGATCCACAATTCAAACTTCCTAAAACTTATTGGGTTCAGGTCGAGGGAGATATTTCGTCCTCTGCTCTCTCGCTGTTGGCAGAAGGTGTCAGACTTAAAGACGGCTTAACTAGGCCGGCGACGGCAAACAAAATTCAGGCACCGGATTTTCCACCAAGAAACCCACCGATCAGAACGCGAAAAAACATTCCAACCTCATGGATAGAATTAACAATACGAGAAGGACGTAACCGCCAGGTAAGGCGAATGACTGCAAATGTTGGCTTCCCAACCCTAAGGCTAATTCGAGCCGGCATTGGAGACTGGACCTTAGGAGAACTTGCGCCGGGAGATTACAGGTTGCTCAATGTTAATTTGCCCACACCGAAACGGCGCCGCTCGAACAACAAGGGTCGACCTCGAACTAAAAAAAACGCCAGTGATTCGAATATAGGAAAAATAGGATCTAAAAAGAATAACGGAGAAAATAAAACATAAAGGGCTTAAGGGTCGTTTAGTCGACCTGCCACTTGTTTAGCGCTTCAACATCAGTTTGTCGAGTTGTTAACCACCTCGCCTCCCCTTCAGTCACTTCTTTCTTCCAGAATGTTGCTTCAGTCTTGAGTGAATCCATGACATATTCGCAAGCTCGAAATGCATCGCCACGATGCTTGCTTGCAATACCTACGAAGACTATTTTCTCGCCTGGTTGTAAGTCTCCCACCCGGTGTATGACAACTGCTCCAAGCACGCTCCACCTGCTTGAGGCACGATCTATAATTGCATGAATCTGTTTCTCCGTCATGCCCGGATAGTGCTCCAGGCGAAGACCCGTCACTGTGTCTCCCTCGTTGACGTCTCTCACAGTGCCGAGAAAAGTATTGATACCGCCGACTTCTTTCGAAATATCAACGAGAAAAGCGGTCTCTTCGTTCACATCGAAATCGTCGATCTGCACCACAACTTTTTTGATCATCTCGCTAACCACCCGTAACTGGAGGGAAAAATGCTACTTCGCTTCCCGGGCGAACGAGGAAATCACTGGAAACGACCGTCTGATCAACAGCGACTAAAATATCTTCTGCAGAAAGTATATCTCTATCGATTGAAGCCTCTTTCAGTACCAACTCATCAACAAGCTGTGCGACCGTGATGCTCTCGGTCAATGGAAAGTCCAGCGCATCAATCGACAGTTGTTCTTTCAGGCTGGCGAAAAACAGAATTTTAATCATCTGACTGCCAATCACCTGATTTTCCGCCTGATTTCGTCAACAGACGTACGCCGCTTATCGTCATTCCCTTGTCCACAGCTTTACACATGTCGTAAATCGTCAGCGCCGCAACCGATACGGCCGTCAGTGCTTCCATCTCGACGCCGGTCTTTCCACTAAGTTTGCACGTCGCATTAATTCTTACCAAATTTTCACCTAGGTCAGGCTGCAGTTCGACGCTGACGGAGCTGAGCGCGAGGGGGTGACATAAAGGAATGAGATCAGCACACTTCTTCGCCGCCTGGATACCCGCAATGCGAGCAACCGCCATGACATCACCTTTTGCATGTTTACCATCGACGATCAACCTAAGTGTTTCAGGTTGCATATTTACTTCGCCCTCGGCGGTTGCCACGCGAAAAGTTACATCCTTATCTGTGACATCTACCATGCGGGCATTTCCGTCGCCATCGAGATGGGTTAACGGGTTTGGTGTATCGCTGTTGTTCATTCAAGGCGTTCCATCAAGATTGCTTAAGCTCCCGCCTCGGTTGACTCAACGAGAACAAGATCGCGCATTCTAGCCCACTTTTTCGATGGTAAGTAGCGATCCGAGTCTATGATGATCATTAAGATTTGGTGTTCTGTCCGATGAACACGGTAAACATGTGCACTTTCCCCGATGACTCGAGTAAAATGCGCCACAACTGTTCAAGCTCTACCCAATCTTTTCCTATTCAGGTAGCTCAACGTGCGTAATGTAAAAGCCTCGTCAGATACGGACCGATCCGTCGGCGATGCCCGCAAGGTCATCGTTGGAATGTCCGGTGGTGTCGACTCCTCCGTAGCCGCCCTGTTGTTGCAACGCCAGGGATATGAAGTCGAGGGGCTTTTCATGAAAAACTGGGAAGAAGATGACAACACAGAGTATTGCACTGCTAAAGAAGATCTGGCGGATGCAGAAAGCGTTTGCGCCAGGCTCGGTATACCATTGCATCAGGCGAATTTCGCCGCGGAGTATTGGGAAAACGTATTTGAACACTTTCTGAGTGAATATGAACTGGGGAGAACTCCAAATCCGGACATACTGTGCAATCGCGAGATTAAGTTTAAGGTATTCTTGGATTATGCAAAGGTGCTTGGGGCTGAATACGTCGCCACAGGTCACTATGCACGCTTAAGGCATGAGGGTGCTAGAACCCTATTGCTACGTGGACTGGATGCCAATAAGGATCAATCCTACTTTCTCCAGGCCGTTTCGTCAGCCGAGTTAGAAAAGTGTTTGTTTCCGGTCGGAGAACTACAGAAATCGGAGGTCCGGGCCATTGCTGCCGAGAACGAATTGGACACCTTCGATAAAAAAGACTCCACGGGTATTTGCTTTATCGGGGAGCGGCGATTCAAGGATTTTCTGCAGACATACATTCCGGCTAGATCCGGCGTGATTGAGACCCTGGACGGCGAAGTGATTGGTCAACATCAAGGATTGATGTACCACACACTGGGTCAAAGGCAAGGTCTTGGCATTGGTGGCGTTAAACACGGTCTTGACGCGCCTTGGTATGTTGTTGCAAAAGATATGGACAGAAATGTCCTCATCGTGGCTCAGGGCAACGATCATCCAGCAATGCTGAGCGATGGAATGATCTGTGAGGATATCCACTGGGTGTCTGATAAGCCCTCACTACCCGATCGATTGCAGGTTAAGTGTCGCTACAGACAAGCCGATCAGGCATGTATCGTTCGCATCGCAGAAGCCGCTGATGGCGGCGTTGACGACGACCAACTAGAAGTCGTATTTGACCAGCCTCAGCGTGCGGTTACGCCAGGACAGTGGGCCTGCTTTTACGATCATGATGTTTGTCTCGGCGGTGGCATTATTAAAGAGACATACAGGGGCGCGGCGGCTCGGAGAGATCAGTGATTGGCGCTATCATTTATTTAAGCTCTGACGACGGTTCTAAGCCAGGCTCCAGGTCAAGCGACCCCGAGAAGACTCATGATCGAGCGCAGACAGGGAGTACGAGAGGGTACGATGATCGTGTACTTGCGCTCGCCGGTTTAGTGCAGGCTGCCTCACTTATCAGTTCAGCGTCGAGTTCCGGACTCGTTTCACAAGACACGCTAGAGAGTAGTATTAATTCTATTTTTATCCAGAACCCGGGATCTACGCTTGATGTCTTTGGCGGAGTCACCGGTGTGAGAAAAGGACTGCTGATGCTCCGGGAGTTATTAACGAACTTCGACGTTGCGCAGCACGGACGGATCATGCAATACGCCCTCGCAGTGATGGGACTCGAGCGCAGGCTCGTCACCTCACCCGCTATTATGAGGCAGCTTGGTGCGGAAATCGCAAATATTGACGAACAACGTATGTTGCGTCAGGGTGATAGTCGCGTAATTGATGATGTTTCAGTACAGCAACTTGGTATTCTTTATGAGTCTCTTATCAGCGAAATTCAACCTCAAATTCGTATTAATGGCAATCGCCAACACCTGCAGGATCGGACAAATATCGAGCGCATCAGAGCATTGCTGCTTGCTGGACTGCGTGCCTGCGTGCTTTGGCGTCAGGTTGGCGGCAACAAGTGGCAATTAGCATTTAATCGGCGGTCCATGACTCGATCCGTTGAAGCACTACTTTAGTAACATAACCTTTCGTATACCCGTGGGCCAAAACTGGTCCGTTTTATTCAACAACAATCTGCACCAGAGAACACTATGACGTTATCAACACTGACAGCAATAAATCCTATTGATGGACGCTATGGAGACAAAACAGCTGAACTCAGACCCTATTTCAGCGAATTCGGGTTAATTTACTACAGGGTGTATGTCGAGATTCGCTGGTTTCAGTTTTTGGCGAGCCAGCAGAAAATAAAGGAACTCCCTGCGCTAGGGGATGAGGAAAACAACTTCCTTGAAAAACTGATCGTTGACTTCGATGAAACTGAGGCCGCTATCGTCAAGTCGAACGAAGCAACAACCAATCACGACGTGAAAGCCGTTGAGTATTATCTGAAATCGAAATTTGTTGGCAGTGGCATCAGCTCGCTTCAAAAGAACATCGAGTTTATCCATTTCGCCTGTACTTCGGAGGATATAAACAATCTGTCCCATGCGCTAATGTTAAAAGATGGTCGGGATAACGTTTTGCGGCCCTTGATGGACGAGTTGAATCAAAAGCTGGCGGAATTTGCCCGCGATTATGCCAACTTGCCTATGCTATCTCGAACGCACGGCCAGACCGCGACACCGACGACATTGGGCAAGGAATTTGCCAACGTGGTTGCCCGTCTTCGACGTCAGGTTAAACAACTCGGCGCGGTACAGATCATGGGAAAAATCAACGGCGCTGTGGGCAATCTAAACGCCCATCAGGTGACTTACCCTGACCTTGATTGGCTCGCGATGAGTGAACAATTTGTTTCTTCTCTGGGGATCATCTGGAACCCCTATACGACTCAAATTGAACCCCACGACTATATGGCAGAGATGTTTCAAGCAATGTCACGGTTCAACACGATTCTGATCGATTTTAACCGAGACATCTGGTCGTATATCTCAATAGGCTACTTCAAACAAAGAAAAGTTGAAGGCGAAACAGGCTCCTCAACGATGCCTCACAAAGTCAATCCGATAGACTTTGAGAACTCTGAAGGCAATCTCGGCATCGCTAACGCCATCTTTGGCCATCTCAGCGAAAAATTGCCGATTAGTCGATGGCAGCGAGATCTCACGGATTCGACCGTTTTGAGAAATATGGGAACGGGCCTTGCTTATTCCCTGTTGTCCTATAAATCGACGCTTAAAGGATTAGGGAAACTGGAAATTAATCCGACTGCACTGGCGGAAGATTTGAATCGGAGCTGGGAGATACTCGCGGAACCCATTCAGACAATCATGCGGCGCCATGGTGTTGAGGAACCTTATGAAAAATTGAAGGAGCTTACCCGGGGTCAGTCACTCAAACAGGAGAGTATCGAGCAAATGCTTGAAACTCTTGATATTCCCGAGTCTGCGCGAACGCTAATACGCGAGCTGACACCAATGAACTATACGGGTCTCGCGAGTGAACTTGTCGAAAAGCTGCTGGATGAGTGAAGTGATCACATGTCTGAAGTGAGTTGGTTTGAGAATACAGAACTCTCCTACGCGGAATTCATGTTGAACAACTGGAGAAAGCGTCCCGCGGTCTTCGAAAAAGGTCTAGAATCAATATCACAAAAGCTATCTAGTGAACTGATTTATAACACAATTATTGATATTTCAAGCTCCGATTATGTTGAATCTAGAATGATACAACAGGCAACGGATAAGTATCACCTTGCTTTCGGTCCCTTTTCGAAAAACGAGATCTCGACGACGCTGTCTAATGCCAGAAACATGTTGATGGTTCAGGGTACAGACCAGCATATCCCATCGCTGAGCGAGCTTCTGACGAACCAATTTGGCTTTCTGCCGCGCTGGCGGATCGAGGATATCATGATCACAATAGGAGGATCTGGCGCAAGCTGTGGTCCTCATTTTGACCACTATGATGTTTTTCTATTCCAACTACGTGGCGAAAAACACTGGCAATGGGATGCTCGCCGGCATGAAGATGAGGAACTGGACCTAGATTCGGATCTTCGGCTTCTACCTTCGTTTGATCCGGAATTTAGCCAAACGATGGGACTCGGAGACGTACTATACTTGCCACCTGGCGCAGGACATTGGGGCATTGCCGGGCCGGATTCCATGACGCTTTCTATCGGTATTCGCAATCCAACAATGGTAGAGCTTGTCTCGAACTATACCGACGAATTACTGGACGACCATCTGGCCGCTAAAGATAATCCTCGCACGCTAGATGACACGCTGGACCCGTCCAACAATGCCTTGTCTGGCGCTATGATTGATGAATTACACACGCGATATCTCTCGTTTGTATCTAATCGTGAGCGTATGTCTCATTGGTTTGGCCGTTACATGACAGAACTTAAGGAACCTGACTTGATTCGTCCGATGGAACAATCGGTTGTCGAACACGAGCTAGCCGCGCACCGTCTTGAGGATGCTCCCTTCCGATTAACACTTCCCTCCAGAATTACCCATCAGGATGAATTCGAGCCATTACAGTTTTTTCTCAATGGCGAGATGTTCAGCCTTGACCTGACCTGCATTGATATCATTAGCCAGCTATCTCGCACCCGCGAGGTAGCCGCCAAGGAGATCTTTGGACGAGAAGAGAGCTTAATGCTGATGAAATCTTTGATGCTGAACGGCGCGATACAATCCATGGGGGCCGCACAGGAATGCGCCTGAGCTTACAAAATTTTGCAATCAGAGAAGCTGACTGGGAGACAGATAAGAGCGTGTTGCTCGAATTGAGAAAACAGGTATTTATTGTGGAACAGTCTGTACCACCTGAAGAGGAATTTGATGGCTTAGATGACACTTCATATCATTGGCTCGTGCAAGATGCTGAGGCCCGACCAATTGGCACCGGGCGATTGCTTGATACCGGTCAAATTGGTCGCATGGCTGTTTTAGATCAATATCGCGGCGAGGGAATTGGTGCCGCCATCCTCAGTACCGCTGTTGAGAAAGCACGGACGTTGGGTTTTGATCAAGTGTTTCTCAACGCCCAGGTCCATGCCATCGGGTTTTATCAAAAAGCGGGATTTATCGAGACCGGTCCGCGTTTCAACGAAGCCGGCATTCAACACCAGAAGATGATTCAGGCGCTGGCGCTGCGCAGGTAAGCGTATCAATAGCGCGTTACCAGCGTCGGTCATGCTGGCGTCCTTCGGCGAGCTTGAGTGGTCGAAGAGCGCCCTCTTCCATCAAGATAAAAAAGGTCACTAAACGGGTGCAAGTAGCTCGTCCGAGACTAATAAGCCGTTATTATCTGCATAAAGATAACTGCCAGGTGAAAATGTCACTGAACCAAAGAAAACTTTCTCATTCAGCAATCCAATGCCTCTTTTTACCGACTTCAACGGGTGGGTCTTTAGTGCATGCACGCCAAGATCCATTTCACCGATCTCGTCGACATCCCGAATACACCCGTAAACAAGGATGCCCTGCCATCTATTCTTAACAGCTTTAGCGGCAAGATTATCGCCCAAGAGACCGCAGCGTAATGATCCTCCACCATCAACAACGAGGACTTTTCCATCACCATTACGATCGACCTGTTCCGCGACAAGTGAATTGTCCTCATGACATTTAATCGTCACTATTTGACCGTGATAGCTTTGTTTTCCCCCGTATGAATTAAATTGTGGCGCAACGACATTCACCTTCTCCGGGTAGGCATCGCATAAATCAGGTAGCAAGTAATGTGTAGACATGGTGCTGAATCTCTATCTGTGTTGATTTGCAGAACAAGTGGTTGTTTTTTT
>CAJXBG010000146.1 GCA_913050215.1 uncultured Gammaproteobacteria bacterium | reverse complement strand
TCTCTCGAGCGCCCAGAAAAGAAGTGATCCGCGCCAGCAATGATTCTGGTGTCTACATTGGTCCAGTCACTAAACGTCTGCTCGTCGACATAATCATCACGATCACCGGCCACTGCAAAAACAGGACAAGGTAAGGATTCAAAAGCAGAAAAATGCATGCGGCCAACCGGAGGAGCGACAAGTAATACCCCAGCCAACTGATCTGCACGATATCTACTCAAGCCCTGCCACACGACATTTGCCCCAAAGGAGTAACCCACTAACCAAAGTTTCTGCTTAGGCCGTTTATCTTCCAACCAACTCACAACGGTATTAAGGTCTTCGATCTCACCAACACCCTTATCGTGCTCACCATCACTACTGCCTACGCCGCGAAAGTTAAAGCGAAGGCAATTGATGCTGTATTCCTTAAATGCTGAGGACACTAATTGAAGAACGCCATCGTGCATTGAACCACCCATTAGCGGGTGAGGATGACAAAGAACAGCTGAGCCAATCGCATCTTGCGTTTCGTCCCACTGCGCCTCTATGTTTCCTGCCGACCCTTCGATAAACATCACTTGCTCCAATCTTATTCCTTTGACGGGTCCAACCTGAGCAGCACAAAAGGTGGCCTCTCCACATCACCTTCCTTTACTGCCTTCCAATAATCATATTTATTGGCTAGCGCCGAAAACGCTTCTTCAAATTCGTCTTCATCTACAATCAAATGCACTGATCTCGGATAGAGTTTGCCTCCTATCCTGATCAGCACTTCAGGATTCTTCGCAACAATACGATTCCAGTATTTCCCCTCTGGAAACGCCACCGGCTCACTGTATATCGAAGGCATAAAAAGCTTATCACCGGTAGTCGCTGCAACAACAGTAATGGAGAATGGTATACCGTACCAAGGGTGAGTCTGAAGAAAGACCTCCCTTTGCTCGTTACTAAACGTCCAATCAGTGATTTCAGCGGTTACTAACTCGCCCGATAACCACATACCAGGCGTACGATCTACCGGCTCACAAGCCGATAGAAGACACGCAAACAGCACAACCAATAGCATCTTGTTCATTGAACAGATCTCTCTTAGCATGAGCCGAATATACTAGCACAGTGCACTTTCAGCACTATGCAGACGTCTTCGAGTGCTCGCTTAAGTCTGGCAGCATTCGATAATTCAGCAACGCGACAATCATCACTAAACCCACAGCCGCCAAGCGCCCAGCGATACTCGGATAGACTAATATCACAATGGACAGGCCCGCTAGCCCAAGCTGCCACTTGCCTACCTGAGTAAACAGAAAACGCGTCGTCACCATGGCGATAGCCACGATCAGTGCAAGGGTTACCAGTCCGGCCAACAACACATCAGGCCAACTGTTCTGTCCCGTTAGTAACAACGGTGAGTAAGCCATCATCAGCGGAATCACAAAAAGCCCCGATGCTAGCCGGAATGCTTCTACTGCCGAGCGCATAGGCTGCGCGCCTGCAATACCCGCACCAGCAAAAGCCGCTAGCGCAATGGGAGGTGTCACATTTGATGTCTGGGATAGCCAAAAGATAATCATGTGGGCAGTAATCAACGTTAGCCCCAGTTCCTGCAGTGCAGGCCCAGTCATCACCGCCAGCACAATATAAGCCGCCGTCGCCGGCAGCCCCATACCCAATACCAATGCGGCAATTGAAATGAGTATCAAGGCCAACCAAAGTTGTCCATTAGACATGCCAACAACCGATTCAGTGAACTGCAAGCCAACCCCGGTTTGTCCTATCGTGCCAACCACGATACCCGCAACCGCACAGGCGATCGTGATTGGTATCGCGAGTATGGCGCCCTGATGCAGCGCATCAATGAGCAATTGCAAATTCACCCGGGTGTGAGATCGGAGCAGGCTTGCGGCGATCACCGCAGCGCAACCGCTGACGCCGACAAGTACCGGAGAATAGTTCTGGACCAACAATGTGGTAATAATTGCGAGAGGCAATAAAAAATGAACGCCATCTTTGATGACCTGCCAGGCACCGGAAGCAACGTTCATTCCCTGAATGCCTGATTTCACTGCCAGAATATGAACGTAGAGCAAGACAGAGCTGAAGTAGAGTAATGCCGGAACAAGGGACATCCATACGATGTCTGCGTAAGCTGTTCTCGTAAACTCTGCCATGACAAAAGCACCCGCCCCCATAATCGGCGGCATAATTTGACCACCGGTTGAAGCGCCTGCCTCAATCCCGGCCGCCTGCTCCGGCTTGAAACCCAACTGTTTCATCATGGGAATGGTTAGCGACCCAGTGGTCACTGTATTCGCAATCGCGCTACCAGAAATCGATCCCATCGCGGCGGACGCAATCACACTGGCCTTGGCTGGCCCACCGCGATACTTTCCGGCAACTGCAAAAGACAGGTCGATCATAAATTTGCCCGCGCCGGTCACCTGCAGAAACGCGCCAAACAATACAAAACTAAAAACAGCACCCGCTGCGATCCCGATAGGAGCTCCAAATAACCCAGCATTACTATAAACGTGAAAACGAACCAGTCGCTCAAAACTAAAACCACGCGAAGCGAGCACATCGGGTAACAGATTGCCGAAGGCGCCATATAAAATAAACACTAACCCTACGACTAACATGACAGGCCCTACGGAACGCCGTGCTATCTCAAGCGTTGCCGCAACGATGATAATGCCTGACGCGAAATCAAACCCGTCGAGTCCATAAAGCAAATGATCGAGTCCCTGGTAGTCGAACTGCAACACGCGCAACGTTGCCGCCAGCACCAGAGGTATCGCCAGATAATCAAGAAACCTCGCTGAATTAAGTGGGTAAACAAGAAAACCTAGGCACAGTATCCATGCCAAGTGCACAGGCCTGAAATAGGTTGCCGGCTGCAGACCCAACACTTGCTCAAAGGGGATCACACCGGGCGCGAAAAACCCGGCTAGAGGTTGCCAGATCTGATAGAGCGAGAGTGTGACGGCAAGCGCCACCGTACTTATTACCAAGATGTTTTTCATAGCCCAGATTCACAGGCCATGTCCGTGTCCTCCAAGTATGCCAATGTACCGTTATGCAACGGTACAGCACTCAGTTTCCTGATGTTATCAACCGTCATCGATTTTGCTACCGCGGAAATTTTCAGCAGAGATTCCCTATGCGCGTAAATAGTGCAGGTGAGCGACCGAGCAACATCGTTCGGCATATCTTCATGTACCACGACAACGCTCCATATCCCGAGAGCTTGAACATCGCTATCAACGCCATTGTATGTTGATGCCGGGATATCAGTACGGCTGTAAGCCGGGTGGTCCTGATTCAGTTTCACGAGCTCATCGGTCGTCAATGGTATTAATTTCAGATTGCGGGTGACCGACAGTTCAGTCACTGCCGCAATACCAAGGCCTCCGACGACAAATCCCGCATCGATAGTCCCATCCTTTAACGCGCTCGTTGTCTCAGCGAAATTCAGATAGACCGGGGCGATATCATCTACACCAAGCGATGTCAGCACATTATTCGCGGCCACGGCGGTGCCTGAGCCCGCAGCACCCAGGGCGACGCGCTTGCCGGCAAGTGATGCGACGCTGTCGAATTCAGATTCTGCAAGCGACAAGATATGCACAATGTTCGGGTAGGCAGTGAACAAGACGCGGAGCGGCAGAGGCTCTGGAAAGCGACCCCCACCGACGTAGGCTGATGTGACGACATCAGCCATGGCTATGCCCATTTCGCTCTCTTTTCTAGCAACCTGAATCACATTGATCACTGAACCACCGGTGACTTCGGCTTTAACATTGATGTTGTCCAGTCTTGCTGACCAAATAGAAGCCATACCCCCACCATAAGGGTAGTAAAGGCCAGCCGTACCACCTGTCGCGATGGAATAGGTACTCCGATTGTCGTCACAGCCGGCAAGCAAGCCCAACAGCAGTGCCAGTCGCAGTAGTACCAACAAATTTTTAGGCATAATTGATTGCATGCTTGTTGGCTTCAAGGTCGTGACTCGGGAATCAAACGCACTGGCAATTCCAACAGACCTCGGGCTGAAAGCCCTGGCTTATAGCGCGCCTGATCAACATCACACTGAATATCTTTCGTACGATCCAACAACGTTTTAAAGATTATCTCCATATCCAGACGCGCCAAGTTGTTACCTAGACAAAGGTGCGCTCCGCGACCGAAAGCAATATGGCGATTCGGGGCGCGCTCAATGTCAAACTTATCAGCATTGGGGAACTGCGCTGGATCTCTGTTTGCGGATCCGTAAAGCAAGCCAAATTTGGTTCCCTTCGGATAAGTTCGGCCCATCACCTCGACCGGTTCACTCGCATAGCGATGAAAGAATGGCAACGGAGAGTCATACCTGAACATTTCATGTATGGCCGTTCCGGTTAGCTCTGGTGCCGATCTCAACTTCTTGTGTTGATCCGGGTGCGAGAGCAATGCCAGCAGCCCTGTTCCCAAGACGTCGATTGTCGAACCGTGTCCGCCTGCGAGTATTAACAAACTCAACGAAATCAGCTCTGTTTCATCAAGCTCACCGGCGTTCTTCGCCGCGATCAGCACTGAAAGCAAATCATCCTGTGGTTTATTCTCGCGCGCTGCAATCAGTCTAACAAGATAGTCTTTGAACTCGATGGTTGCTGATTCCGCTCGCTGCTTGTTGACTTCGGTTCTGTCGGCATCAAAGTACTGAACAATATTCTCAGACCAAACACGTAGTTGCGGACAGTCCTCGTCAGGGACACCGAGTATATTGCCAATAATATGCCCTGGCACGTGAGCGGCGAGTTCTGCGACGAAGTCAATATCTCGTTTCTCAAGTAAGGGGGTCAGCAGACGATCGACATATTGTTGAATCATGTTGCGATGTTTCTCGACAAACTGGCGAGAGAACTCACGCAACACCAGCATCCGTAGTCGACGATGATGATGACCATCCTGTTCCAGCATACTCAGCTGAACAAGCTGTTCATGATTTGGCATGTCATGAAAATTTGCCAACTTTTGTTCCTGGAGTACAAACTCTTCAGACATCACCGCTGCCAATGAGCGAACCATCGCGCCTTGTCTGGCGACTGCTTCGACATCTTCATATCGTGAAAGCAGGTGTACATTCATGTCTTCAAAATAGTACGGTGCTTTTAGTGCTCGCAGGCGCGCGTAAACTTCATAAGGGTTACTGGCAAACGCAGGCGTGAGAGGTTGAAACATGATGTGAGTATCTATCGCTATGTTGCTGTCTAGAATATCTTCAAGCATGCAAGACATCCACCATCACTGGTAATTAGCCGACTTTGTCTTGCCAACATCTATAGTCCGTACTCAACATGTCGTAAACTGTCTAATCGTGAATACAATTTTCCACAGGAAATAAACATGTCAGCAACACCTCTAGGAGTCACCTTTGGCAGCCTCGCGGTACTAGGCCCCGCCGCGGCAACAGATATCGCCATTAGCGCACAGAATATGGGCTATAGCTCCTTCTGGACCGTAGAAGCTACCGGCACCGACGCTATGTCGCTGCTTGGGGCGGCTTCACAGGCTGCACCGAAACTGGATATGGGCACCGGCATTATTCCGGTGCAGTTGCGCGCACCAACGCTCACCGCCATGACCGCCGCCACACTGCAGGCGCTCACCCCTGACGCTGATATTTTGTTGGGTCTGGGGGTTTCCGCGCCAGGTATACTTCGCGCCCACGGTGTCGAAGCAACCAACAGGCCGATAGGGCTGATGCGCGAATACGTTGCACTGCTGCGTGAATGTCTGTCCGGTGAGTCGGTGACCTTCGAAGGGGATTTCTATCAAGTGAAAAGGTTCAGATTGGGCATGCGGTTAGGAGATCGAAAACCGAAGATCATCATGGCTGCGCTGAACCCGCAGATGCTGAAGCTCGCGGGCGAAATCGCCGACGGCGTGTTACTCAATTATCTGCCGGCATCTCATGTCGGTGCATCAGTCGAACAGGTCCGCAAAGGCGGTGATGCAACCATCTACGCCTACGTTCATGCCGCCGTGGGTAGCCTAGAAGAGCGGGCCAACTCCGCACGCCGAGACTTGTTCAACTACGCGATGGCAGACGGCTATGCACGGATGTTCAAAGAGGCAGGATTTGAAGATGAGGTTAACGAACTACGTCAGAAACAGTCAGAAAAAGATCGCGAAGGTGCTGTTGCTGCGATATCGGAGCGTATGATCCAGGCGATCGATTTTATAGGCTCCGAAACAGCGGTCACGGACTTCGTGAAGACTTACATAGATGCCGGTGTTGAACATCCAATTTTGATGCCAATGCCGTGGGGAGAAGATAGGCGAGCCGTCACTGACGCAACGATGAAAGCAGCCATTGAGGCAGTAAAATGAACGAGAAACCTAGCTCGCCACAAAAGCGTAAAGGCTGGGATGAGCGATACGCGACTGAAGACTACCTCTTTGGCACTGAGCCTAACGACTTCCTCAAGTCTGTCGCTGAAAAGATACCAGCATCATCCAACGTGTTGTGTCTTGCCGATGGAGAAGGTCGCAATGGTGTTTTCCTGGCCAGTCTAGGTCACAGCGTGACAAGTGTCGACATGTCACTTGTTGGACTCCAAAAAGCTCAGCAGCTCGCAGCAAGAAACGATGTTCCTCTGACAACAATTCACGCTGACCTGACTGAATACGATCTCGGTTCAAATCGTTGGGACTGCATTGTCTCGATCTTCTTCCACATACCAAAAAATCTACAAGACATCATCTACCCTAGGCTGCTCAAATCTCTGAGGCCTGGCGGCCATCTGATCATAGAATCTTATACACCAAGGCAATTGACATTTAATACCGGCGGCCCACCTTTGGCCGAATACATGTTAACAATGGAACTGATCAATTCGGCTTTCGAGGACCTGTTGTTCCTTCATGCTGCAGAGCTAGATCGTCAGGTTATTGAGGGTGCGGGTCACACTGGCCAGGCTGCCGTCTTGCAATTGCTCGCGCAAAAACCGGCTTAGGTCAGTTATTCAATCCCCTGACCGCCTAGCCACATACCGCCGGCATTGGTCGTTTCAATATTCAACTGCCCCGCAAGTCCAGCGTCGCGATGATGGTGAATTGCCTGATATTCCTCTGACTGCATCATATCAATCATCGCTTGTCTGCTGGGATACATTGCAATCGCAACCATATCCCACAAATCCTCAACCTCGCCAAGCATCAGGCGCTCAACTTTTGCGTTAAACATTCCGCCGCCGCCCAGCTTGATCAAAATCTTTGACACCTCAGCACCATAACGTGCATACGCTTGCGCCCCGGTAAGATTTGTTTCACTGCCATCTTCATATTCAGCTTTATCCTTGAACTTGAGTAGATTTAGCATGTAGATTGGGCCTTCTGCGCCTGGCTCAAAGAACCCCTTTATCTGCTCCTCAGACGGACTGACCTTGTTATTAACCTCCATTGAGCGACTCCTTCTTTCCAAGTGGGACTGTCAGTATATAGACTTATTTAATGTACATCATTACAATTAGCAAAACTTCCAAGGCACCGAACATGATTATTAGACGTCTATCCTTTGGCCTAGCCGGCACAGCACTTCTGATACTGGTTGCTTGGATTTTTCGCATTGAGATCACGCTCACAGCGATCTCAATCATGACCGATCAGCGCACACCCGTAGGTGAACATCAGGAGGTTATTTGGGAAACGGGCAAAGTGGTCTCGCAAAAGCGATCAGATAAACCCAACATCGTGCTCATAGTGGCGGACGATCTTGGATGGAACGACCTCACTTTTAATGGCGGAGGGGTCGCTCAAGGCACCGTGCCCACCCCCAATATAGATTCTATTGCACAGTCAGGTATTAACTTCACTAATGGCTATGCCGGGCAGGGAACCTGCGCGCCTTCACGCGCGATGATGATGACCGGACGATACGGTTCACGTTTCGGCTTTGAGTTCACCCCAACGCCGGCGGGAATGCCAACAGCAATCAGGCTGATGTCAGCAGCCTCGGATAAGCCTCCGACAATCTTAAACGAAGATGCCAAAACCATTCCCTACGATGAAATGGGCTTACCCGCCAGCGAAGTCACTATTGCGGAAGAGCTGAAGGCCAACGGATACTACACAGCACACATTGGTAAATGGCACCTTGGCCGAAAGAACGGCATGGCACCACAAGATCAGGGGTTTGATCAGAGCTTACTCATGCACTCGGGATTATATGCCGCGGAAGACGACCCTAACGTCGTCAACTCAAAGCTTTCTTACGACCCCATTGATCGCTTCCTATGGGTAGGTATGAAATACGCGGCAAGCTATAACGGCAGCGCAGCTTTTGAGCCTGGCGGATATCTTACTGACTACTATACTAACGAAGCTGTTAAGGTGATTGAAAACAACACTGATCGCCCATTTTTTCTTTTCCTTGCACACTGGGCACCACACACGCCCCTACAGTCGGCAAAACAGGACTATGACGCCCTGACTCACATTTCTGATCATACTGAACGCGTCTATGCAGGCATGGTCCGGGGGCTTGACCGCGGGGTTGGTCGAGTACTGACAGCAATAAAAGACAATGGGCTTGAAGACAATACGATTGTGATATTTACCTCTGATAATGGTGGCGCGGGTTATGTCGGCATTTCAGATCTTAACAAGCCGTTTCGTGGCTGGAAGATCACAAACTTTGAGGGCGGCATTCATGTGCCTTACTTCATCAAGTGGCCCGCGCAAATACCGGCGGGGCAAAGCTTCGACGAACCAGTGCACCATTTTGACATTTACGCCACAGCTGCAGACGCCGCAGGCATCCGGTTAAACCCTGAGCACAAGCTTGATGGTGTGAG
>CAJXBG010000145.1 GCA_913050215.1 uncultured Gammaproteobacteria bacterium | reverse complement strand
TTGGGCAGTTTGATGAGATTCAAAGACTGGTGAAAGCTGGATATATGGTGCGCACTCGCGCAGATGCCGATACTCGCGAGGCTCGTGAAAATGACACAAGACGAAGGGCGGCTGCTTTTGCCAGTGGCGCTCAGGCAGTGAGTACCGATTATTACTTGCCCGCAACCCACTTTGGTAACGAATACCAAGTCAGTTTGCCCCTGCCTATACAGTGTAATCCGATCACGGCACCTGAAAATTGTCAGGTCTCTGAGTAGTCGCTGGTTAGATATGATAAAGAGAAAAAGCTATGCGTTACTCAACTCACGAGATGTTAGAGAAACTCATTGCGCTTACCACTGTATCCTCAGAGTTTCATTTAAAAACGGAGAAGAGATATGGAAAATAAAGCAAATATAATACCTTCTATTAGATATAGTAATTGTGAGGAAGCCATCGAATGGCTGTGCGAAGCTTTTGGTTTTGAAAAACATCTTACAGTCCCGAGTGATAGAGGAGGTATTCTGCATGCCCAATTAGTATATGGCGATTGTATGGTCATGTTAGGTTCAGCACACGAAGGCGATGAATTTGGCAAGTTGAACTCTTCTCCTATAGAACTAGAGGGACAGAATACTGCGAGTATTTATATGGTTGTGAAAGATGCTGATGCTCACTACAAAAAAGCTTTAGGAAAAAGTGCAGAAATAGTGCTTGATATTAAAGATGAAGACTATGGTGGAAGGGGTTATACATGCAAGGATATAGAAGGGCATCTATGGAACTTTGGTACCTATGACCCATGGGGGTGAGAATTAATGTTTTAGGCACATCTGGGAGCGGTAAAACTACTGTTAGTAAACGCATAGCGCAGAAATTGAATGTTTCTCATATTCAGATGGATGAATTGTTTTGGAAACCTAACTGGAGAGAATCTATCGATGAAGAATTTTTTCCAAAGTTAGAGAAAGCCTTGTCTTCTGATGATTGGGTGCTCGATGGCAACTACACAAGAACTATCCCTATTAAATGGAGGCAAGTGCAAATTGTTGTATACCTCGACTTACCGTTCCATATCGTTCTCTATAGAGTGATCAAAAGGAGTCTAATCAGAGCTTTTAAGAGTGAAGAGCTATGGGCAGGAAATAGGGAGACTATTTGGAAACAGTTTTTCACTCGTGATTCTATAATTTTGTGGACACTTAAAATGTTTTATGAGAATCGAGAGCGTTTTGAAGTAAATTCTAAAAGCGCTCAATATTCCCAGATAAGGTTCGTTAGATTGTGTTCCGATAGGGAGGTAGATGATTTTGTCACACATGGACTGCCCTCTGTTGTAGAGGAGAATGGTTTCCCAGTGGAATAAATGGGGTATTTTAAGATCGTGACAAACATATGACAGAACCCTTTTTCACCTTTGTGTATTTCTGACGGGGTAAAAGAAACACCTGATATTGAGCGGCAAAAAATAGAATTCAAATTTATGGCGCAGATTTGTTGGAAATGTGGCAAGGTCGTTAGCGCGCGGTTGTGTGTTAGGGGTAGATTTAACGTGCGCTTATAAGAAAACACAATCTATTGCAGGATAAATAATCGATGAAATGTTCAACGCGTTCTTTTTTGCTAACGATGTTAATGTATTTTTGTGTTAGTCATTCGGTAGCGCAAACTGATTTAACCGATGATATCGATAGTCAATCCGAATCAATCGCGGATGTCATGAACTACTTTCCAATGACTAACGGAGTAGGCACTGCAGGACAACCAACACCTGCGCAGTTTGCACTAATAAAAGCTGCGAAATATTCAGCCGTCATAAATCTAGCGGTCGCTCAATCAGTCAATGCACTACCAAACGAAGCAAAAATAGTCACAGATTTAGATATGTCTTATCAGCATATACCTGTGCCCTGGGATGCGCCTACCGCCAGCCACGTAAAAGAATTTTTTGAGACAATGGATATGCTCAGGCATCAAGCGAGTCCTGTTCTCGTTCACTGCGCAGCAAACTACCGAGCGTCTGTCTTCACCTATAAATATTTGACGCTTAGACAAGGCTTGTCGAAAGAGGAGGCTACCACCCCGCTACTCAAAGAATGGCTCCCGCAAATGGATGATAATTGGAAAGCAATTATGGCGTTAAGCCTCAACGATATTGAGTAACTCCTGCCATGAAAAAGTTATAAAATAGTTGTGAAATCGAAAAAACCCTTTTGAAATTCGCTATCTACAAGAATTTCAAATTAGACGAGTATTGAGTGAGAATAACGCAAGACGTTAGTGAGAAACGCGGTGTCGCTAATATTCAACGGCGATTATCTCTAACAGTTCACTCATGTTCCCAGTGTTGGTGTCGTAAACCACGACGTCTAGTGCGCGAAAGAAGCTAATTCTTTCCAAAGCTGCTTTGCCATTGCTTGTTCAGTATCTGTATTTGCTTTATTGGATCGGCAAACGCTGGATGAGGCGGGGCAACAACCACGCCGTGGCGAGGCCGAAAATCGCGCCAAAGGAATAACTAACGACCATGTCTGGAATTCCTTCCAAAGCGAGAAGCATCGGTGCACTAATGGTCACGATCAACAACCCAAAGGCAGTAGCCGTGCCGATGGAGGCGATGAGCAGACGCACGATGAGCGTGCCTGGCAGCTCGACCTCGCGATGCTCCATCCATTGGCGGGCGATAACCCAGCCCATCATGATGCCGACCAGCCAAACCGGTGCCACATGTTCGCCATGCGCCGGATAGACCAAAATATAGACGATATGCGCCACCAGCAGCGCCAGTAGTAATCCGCCATGGCCGAGATTATCAACCAATTGGCGTAAACGGACATTGTTGATGCCCCAAATGTAGGCGACCAAGCACGCAAAGCCGATGGTTGTGCCGCCTAGAACATCGCCGATATCGTGCACGCCAAGGTAAATACGCGAGAAGCAAATCAATGAAGCGATCACCGCCGCCGCGATATAGGCCCAGCGTTGACCGATCTCGTAAGCCAGAAAACCCCACAAGACGACGGCAATTTGCGCGTGGCCGCTCGGCCAACCATAGGAGGTGCCGGTGCGCGGGTCGAGCATATACTCGGCTGCTGGCCTCGGGTCTTGAAACACATCTTTCAAAAACGTGTTCAGCAAGCCAGCTGCAATCAACAGCATGGCGGTGTGGAAAAAGCTCCGCGAGCTAAAAAACAAATAGCCGAAGGTCAGCAGTAGAATCAAAAATGTTGGATATCCTGCCAGTGTCACAAGATCAAAGAAGCTATTGAGAAAAGGAGTACGTAAACCCGGTACCCAGCTTATATCATTCATAAAGCGCATTACTCTCCATTGTATTCAGCTCGTGTTACTGGCGCGCTGCCCTTACGACAACTGTCTTACTGCTCCACCACTTGGTCTCAACGACTCAAAATAGTGCGGGACGTCAACATCAGCTTTTGTCCTTTGCTTCGAAGGAAGGTGGGCGTTATCGCTGTCATCACTGATCTGGATATCATCCAGAAAATTTTCTCTCACGCAAGGCCGCTTGGTCGCAACAACCATCGCGTGTTTTCGCGAAATCATTGGCGATGCGTTTTGCAGTTTGGTTTGCAGTTTGCATTTGCATCTCGCAATTTGCACAGTCTTTCGTATCTGCGATAGCGAATCGTCAATTTCTTTCGCCGTCTTAGCGACACCTGCGTAAAACTTCAGTGATGAACTTGGTCGCGCGGAGGACAGTGGATCATTGGCTGTTCAGACATCGATGATCCTCAAGAGAAAGTGCCACAAAGACTTTTTTTGCAAGAAGCTAATTAAGATATCTCCAAATTTTGCTTAACGCTATTTTAGCAGCTAAGAATTGGCCCATTTATTGCCTCTACTATTTGTAACAAATTAGCCACGAGGAAAAAAATGAAATCGTTAATAAAAATGAGTCAAGCAGTTGCGGCGGCAAGTTTACTTTTCATCAGCGCGACCGCCGTAGCTGTGCCAATAACAACGCTGTACAGTACGGGTGTTGATGACAGTGGCGCTCCATTGTCGCTGGGTGCAAACGAGCAGCATTATGAAATTGTAGCGGGTTCACCGAGCATCTTTACACCGGTAGTGACTTCTCACAGCGCGTACATGCCTAGCGATGCGAGTTCATCTTGGATCAGTCTCCCAAGTGGGTTCTCATCTGCAACGTATCAAACCACTTTTGATTTAACTGGCTTTGATGTTTCATCGGCTTCACTAGATTTGAAAATTGCAGTAGACAACACAATTACAGACGTTTTAATCAACGGTGTATCGACAGGTTTTTCAATTGTTTTCGGATACCCAGCATTTCAAAGCTGGAGCAATCTAACGGTTTCCAATAACTTTTTGGCAGGTGTCAACACGTTGCAATTTTTGGCGGTTAACTCTGGAGGACCCGGTGCATTTCGAGTAGAAGCTAGCGGTAACGCAACAGCAGTATCAGAGCCTGGCCTAGGTGTTCTGTTTGGCTTGGGTCTGATGGGGCTAGCAATGACACGGAAGCGTAAAGCATAAGCTTTGGCATTGTCGCTCTAGGATTGCGGCTCTGGGATTGTCGCTTTGGGTCTGCACGCTTAAGTTAAGGGTTGGTGCCGCACTCCTAGCGAGTGCGAATACCAAACCGTTAATGGCTAAAGCGCCAATTTACGCCGCTTTGACGCCGCTTCCGCCAAAGACGTGAGGACCTTTTCAGTGTCGTCCCACGAGATACAAGCGTCGGTAATTGATTGGCCGTAAGTGAGGGGTTCGCCTTGAACGACGTTTTGGCGGCCTTCAACAAGATGGCTTTCTATCATCAAGCCGATGATTCCAGCATTACCTCTGCCGACCTGCGTCGCGATGTCATGAACGACGTCAATTTGGCGTGCTGGAATTTTCCTGGAATTAGAGTGACTCGCATCGATCATAATTCGAACAGGCAGGTCTGACTTGTTCAGCATGCCAGAGGCATCTTCGACCGAAAACATGTCGTAGTTTGGGTGTTTTCCCCCGCGAAGAATGATGTGGCAGTCTTGGTTACCCGCGGTTTTAAAAATTGCAGATCGGCCACCTTTGGTCACAGAAAGAAAGTGATGGGGTTGTGAGGCCGAGTTGATTGCGTCAATCGCTACCTGAATATCGCCATCGGTTGCGTTTTTGAATCCAACGGGGCACGACAGTCCAGAGGAAAGCTCACGGTGTGTTTGGCTTTCCGTTGTCCTTGCGCCGATGGCGCCCCAAGATATGAGGTCAGCGACGTATTGCGGACTAATGAGGTCTAAATACTCGGTACCGCAAGGCATGCCCATTTCACCTAAGTCGAGCAAAAGTCTGCGGGCAACGTGAAGTCCTTTGGTAATCTGGAAGCTATTATCCAAGTCTGGGTCGTTAATTAGCCCTTTCCAGCCGACCGTCGTTCTTGGTTTTTCAAAGTAGACGCGCATTACGATAACGAGATCGTCGGATAGTTTCTCGCGCAGAGCCTTCAGGCGGGTGGCGTATTCCATTGCAGACTCAGGATCGTGGATAGAACATGGGCCAACAACGACCAGCAGCCGGTCGTCTTCACGAGTGAGAATTTGGTGGATCGAGCGACGAGCGATACTGACGGTATCGCTGACGGTGTCGGAGACCGGCAAGTCATCGATGAGCTCCTCAGGCGATATGAGTTCCTGGGTCTCTTGGATGCGCAGGTCATCGGTTGTCACGGACATTTTTTATGTTTCTCATAGGTTATAGCGTGCGCCCATGTTACCACTACTGTTTGTAAAGTGGTGCCCTTAACCGCCGGTGTACTGCGATTGCATCCTAATTACTCAACGAGTGCTTTTAGTCATCGCAACTTTGGACAGACTGCCGGCCTGCACAATCAGCCGGGACAATGGTTTTAATGAATTTCAGCGTAACGCCATCACGGAGAGGGCGAATGTGCTAGCGCATCATACTCAGGTGCCTTCCAAGTGCCGTGGTGCCAATCGGATACCTACTCTCAGAACTCGTTCTCGGGCACAGAGAACGAGTCGAGAGTATCTATAACGCAAGCCAAAATAGCTTTTGAGATATAAAGCAGCTGGTACGTTAGTACAGTTTGGCCAGAGATGCTGAATCCCAATCAGCCAGTTCGTTATGACGTCCTTGCCTGATTTTCTGGGCCCAATCAGGGTCTTGCAGTAGTGCTCGACCTACCGCGATCATATCGAACTCCCCGCGGGCTAGGCGTTCGACAGCGAGTGATATTGGCTGTGTCTTTGATGATTCACCTTGAAAACTCCCAATAAAATCAGACGACAAGCCAACCGAGCCGACGGTGATCGACGGCAATCCGGTGAGTTTTTTACACCAGCCCGCAAGATTTAAGCCCTGTTCACCATCTACTTCTGGATACTCTGCCTCCCACCAACGGCGCTGGCTGGCATGCAGCACGTCCACGCCTGCGTCAACAAAAACCTTTAAGAATGATTCAAGCTCGGCCGGGGTTTGTGCGAGACGCGCACCAAAGTCCTGTTGCTTCCACTGAGACCACCGTAAGATGATTGGCATGTCGTTACCAATCTGTGATCTGCACTCTGAAATGATCTCGCCAGCAAATTTTGCACGCTCAACTAAGCTCCCGCCATATCTGTCGGAACGGGTGTTCATCACCCCCCAAAAAAATTCATCAATTAAATAGCCATGTGCACCGTGTATCTCGACGCAATCAAAGCCAAGGCGCGCTGCTTCACCAGCGGCGTTAGCATAGGCCATGACCATGTCGGCGATCTCGCTATCAGTGGGTTCGGGTTGGACTTGTGTTCCCGTATGCGTGCGACCAGACGGGCTGTCTGACGTTGCATCGGGTTCGGGTCCAGTGCCTGGCTGTCGCATCATACCGACATGCCATAATTGCGGGCCTATTTTAGCCGGCGTTTGATGGGTTGCATCAACGACATCTGCCCAGCCTTTTAAAGCACGTTCGGCATGAAAGTTTGGGACTTTTGCATCATTAGAAGCTCCACCCCTACCGATGGTTGTCCCTTCGGTGATCAACAATCCGACGTCTGCCTCGCCACGTCGCTGGTAGTAAGCTGCAACGTCCTCTCCGGGGATGCCATCGGGAGAAAAAGAGCGGGTCATGGGCGCCATTACAATACGGTTAGGTATGGTCATGCCACGAATAGTCAGGGGTTCAAACAGTGAATCTAGATCAGACATTAAAGGGTCCTTTGTTGGTGAAAGAGGGTTTAGCCGAAAGCGCTAGTCAACGGATCGTGTTGTACTGTTTTTTCAGCGAATGGCGCGCAGCATACCTAAGAATACCCAACACTTCATGCATCACTTATTTTTTTGTTACTAAGAGATAGCCATGCTGCGAGGAGTTAAGCGGTTACTTCGTTAATTACGCGGCGGACGCCGTCAACGCGTTTTATCATCGGTCATTGCGGATGCATCATCTAAGTACTGTTAGTGAATGAGTGATAAATGCACGAACGATTAATCAACGAACGATCAATCAACGAACTATTAATCAATGAACTAGGGATGAACTATGACCTTTACATCACACACACAATGCCGAAACACATGGCTTGATCTTAACGCCTGGCTAGGTCTGAATGCTGGGAACGAGACAAAAAATAATTAGGGTTTGCGTGCTGAAATACCCATTATCCTGAACGAGGAAATGAAGAGATGAACGCGCGGGTTGTTCTTTATGTCGGCTCAACCCTGATCACAGATGTTGGTCTTTCAATTGGTTAACCAACATCTGTGGGCAAAGTCTTTGGTGCTATCTTGTTTGCGGGGCGCACTTAGGCGCACTTAGCCGCTACATTGCGCTCAGTCGCCAAACTTTAATTGGCGATTGATTGTCGAACTTGCTCGTAAGTCCATACACCGCCATTCTTGCAAGACATCAAATTCCCATAGATGGCACCAAACTGTGTCATCCCGCCGCCGTTGACTGCAGTATCTATAGCACTGCCCCAAGAAGCAAAGTTGTCTGATATTTGTAAGGATAAGAAATCCCATTCGCGATCTTGAGAGACACCGGAGCCTGGGTACCAGTAATGTAAACCATCAGTAATCCCTGCTGATTCAAGATATGCGGCCCATTTTACATCCGCTGCAGCAACATCAGCAGCGTTGGCACCTTCACCTAATGTACACATTTGAAACGCTACCAAGCCCTCTTTGGTGATCTCAGCCTGCTCTTTAACGACTCTACCACCCCACAAAGCATGGTTTCCGCAAGGGCTGACTGAATCAAATCTCGCTTGCATAGCTGCGCCCTTAGAAATCCAATCGTTTTGTACTTTACCCAGCTGATTAAAGTTTTCAGCGGTGCCTACCCAAATTGAATCCACTCGGGTTTGGCCATTGAAGTAAAAAGGCGTGAGGACCCAAGCATCGTAGGGGGCTGAGTAGTTTTTGTCTGCCCACTTATCCCATTTTTTTGCGACCGAGCGCAAATCATCCAAACCCTTGCCGTCTGCATAATTGCAGCCATAGGTTTCAATCGGGAAAATGCCGGTTGATCGAAGCTCCTCCGCTTGGGCCAGTGAAGCAATGGTTAAAAATAAGGCAAAATAGCTGCTGCGCGCGATGAATTTAAACATGATTCTAACGTCCTCGTGATAGTCCAATTAGTTGATCCCTTCGATTAAAGCCCTGTTTCTAACTTTACGGAAGGAAAGTTCGATTTTGGTTTTTGAGCTAGCACCGTGCAAAGAGGAATGGACCGCAGCAATCCGAAGCAGTAGGGTATTTATAGAAAAAAGTGTCTGGCGTGCCAGATGCTCTGAGGACGCGTCTCGCGCGCGCAAACCAGTAATCAGACCTTCTAAGATTAAGGCGCCCTCCCTCGTTGGACGAACAAAGAGTAAACTTTGCAAGCCTGCCTCTAACACCTTCCGGTCAGTATATGCATTCGCCGTATTTGGAGACATGGCATGGTTGGGT
>CAJXBG010000144.1 GCA_913050215.1 uncultured Gammaproteobacteria bacterium | reverse complement strand
CCGGACGGCAGCATGGCGATGGCGGGGATTGGTTGTCACGGCATCGTTATGTTGACCCGTGAAGACACGTTGCTTTCCACCCAAATGGGTGGTGAGGGAATGAACTGGGCTGGTGCTGCACACTTTAGTGGTACCGACCACATGTTTCAAAATTTGGGTGATGGCACTTATTTTCATTCAGGCTTGATGGCAATCCGCGGCGCTGTCGCTTCTGGCATCAACATTACCTACAAAATACTCTATAACGACGCTGTTGCGATGACTGGGGGACAGCCTATAGATGGCCCAATCTCGGTCGTGGAAATGGTTCGCCAATTGACCGCTGAGAGTGTGAGTCAGGTGGTCGTAGTCTCAGATGATCCCGAAAAATTTCAGGGCAAACTCCCTCAAGGAACAGCACTACACCACCGGGAAGCGCTTGACCTGGTGCAGAAGCAATTAAGGAACGTCACTGGCACTACGGCTATTATCTATGAGCAGACCTGCGCGACAGAAAAACGACGACGACGCAAACGTGGTGCCTTCCCTGACCCTGCCAAACGCATGTTTATCAATGACGCAGTATGCGAGGGATGTGGCGACTGTTCTGTCCAATCTACCTGCGTTTCCATACAACCCAAGCTAACGGCCTTTGGCACTAAGCGGCAAATTGACCAATCCAGTTGTAACAAGGACTACAGTTGCGTGAATGGGTTTTGTCCTTCATTTGTCACGGTGTTGGATGCGGAGCCACGAAAAAGCGAGGGTAACGCCTTCAGTGACGACCTTTTTAACGACTTGCCCGTTCCGCGCATCTCCGCACACCTGACAAATCACCAGGGCAATATGGGCGTGATGATAGCGGGTATTGGTGGAACCGGCGTGATTACAGTCGGCGCGATCATTGGCATGGCAGCACACATGGAAGGCAAGGCCTGCTCGATTTACGACATGACAGGTTTGAGCCAGAAAAACGGTGCGGTTTATTCGCACTTGCGGATCGCAAACAACGCTGAGGAACTGGCTGCCCAGCGTATTGGCGCGGGCGAGGCAGACCTGATTCTGGGTTTCGATCTAGTTGCTTCTCTGGCTGGTGATGCCGCGCCTACCTATCGAAGCGGACGTACTCAAATTGTTGGTAACTCCGCGGTTCAACCCACAGCAGCATTTCAATTTGATCGGGATTTGCAAATTAATGCTCATCACGTAGCCTCACTTATTACCGCTCGGACGGGCGAAGATATGGCGTGGTTTGTCGACGCAACCAACCTCGCGCTCAAACTCATGGGAGACACCATTGCCAGCAATATGTTTATGGTGGGCTATGCCGCTCAACAAGCTTTGCTGCCGGTTTCAGTGGAAGCGCTAGAGAAGGCTATCACCCTCAACGGCATTGCAGTTGAGTTTAACCTGACTGCGCTTCGACTGGGCCGTTTGTTCGCTCACGATCCAGAGAAGACGAGAGCGCTGCTCCCAGAATCAATTGTTGAAACCAACAAACTGACGCTTGATGAGCTGATCGAACATCGCTCAAAACATCTTACCGGCTATCAAAACAAAGCATGGACAGACCGCTATCTCGCCACCGTCAACAAGACAAGGAGCGTTGAGCAAGTGCTTGGGCTGGAATCAGAGGAACTGAGCTACGCGGTTGCCGATAATTTGGCAAAGCTGATGTCTTATAAAGATGAATATGAAGTTGGCAGACTATATGCCAGCACCGACTTCAGGAAAAAGCTGGATGCTCAATTCGAACCGGGCTACCGATTAAAGTTCAATATGGCGCCACCGCTGCTCAGCCGCAAACATCCTTCGACTGGCTTACCTACAAAAAGAGAATTCGGCAGCTGGATGATGAACGGCTTTCGACTACTTGCACACCTAAAGTGGTTGAGAGGGACGGCTTTTGACATTTTTGGTTATTCCGCGGAAAGACGCCGCGAGCGCGAGTTGATCAGCGAGTACGAATCAATGATTGATCATAGGCTGGCCGCGCTTTCACCCAAAAACCTTGATGAGACGATTCAAATGGCTCGCCTACCGGAACAAATCCGCGGATTTGGTCACGTCAAACAAAAATCATTGGCGCAATACCAGCAACAATGCGCGCAGGTCACGGACTAAATTCCGGGTTGCGACTGATTGACATGACTTAATTGCTGTTGGTGTTTAGGCATATCTATCATCGCGATCAGACACATACCCAATACACAGATTGCGCCCAAGACAAAAGGCAAATCGGTCAACGCAATGTACTCATTAAACTGAGCATAAATGCCAGCACCAATCGATTTAGACAGGTTTGACCAAGCCATGTAAATCGCAAATTGCGTCGCGGCAACTCTCTCCCAACAAACGTTCATATGCAGCGCGATAAACGAAATAAAGGCCATCTGGCCTGCCAGCGAATAACAACAAACAATGATCACCAGATAGATGGGCGACACCCAATAATCTGAAAAAATAGCCGCAAACAAATAATTGATTGCAAGACCGGCTATGCCGAAAAAAAGAAAGCGTTGCGCGCCGGAACGATCGATAAATCGTCCTAACAATAATCCCAGCACCGCTGAAACAAAACTCACCGCGGAAAACCAGCTGGAGTAAACGGTACTTTCGTAACCTAACTCCTGAGTAAGAATGACTGGTGCAGAGGACTCCCAAACGCCCTGAGTCATGCCCCAGCATAATGCTGTTGTCATTAGTATCAGACTCGTTGGTAAAAACATGACGCGAATTAGATTCGAAAAAATCTCTCTCCAGCTTCCCGCTTGTATTTCTATCGATCGCGGGGCCGGTTCTCCCTGTGTCCAAGGCAGCCGCTTTTCCATCGAACGTTCTTTTATCAAAATCGACCAAAGAAGAATCAAGGCGACACCGAAGGCGACAATAAAACAAGCGAGTGCGAGGCCACCGTATTCAAGCGCGTGAGCGGTGACGAAGCCAGAGCCGGAGAAACCAACAACCTGACCGCAGGCCATAAAAGCATTCGCAGAGCCTCTTTCGTCAGGTTCAAGCACATCAATCGCCATCCCATCGACGGCAACATCCTGAACCGCAGCAAACATGTTAACGAGAAAAGCCATCGTCGAGAGAAGCCAAACACTGTTAATTGGATCAGGTGTTAGCGACATTGAAAAGAGCGCAAGTAACAAGCCACTCTGGGACAACACAACCCAAGGTCTTCTGCGACCCATCGAAAGATAGGAAAAGCGGTCCATGATTGGACCCGCGAAAAGCTTTAAACCCCAAGGCAAACCAGCCAGGGAAACGTAAGAGGCGATTTCTGTTGCTGTCGCGCCCGCTCCTGCCAACCATGCAGGTATGGCAATCATCAACAGTCCTATCGGTAAACCCTGAGCCACATAGAAGATCGTGAAGCTGGCTATTCTTAGGTGTCTGTTTTCCGTCAGAACCAGTTGCATGTCACCACTCAAAAAAATTCCCTTTCACTATACGGCGATCCTTAGCGTCAGCAAGCCTTTTGTCATTGGCCGGTGTTTGCCGGACTGACTTGCCGACAAACACCAAACCAGAAAATACTAGAACACCATCCGGCCAACGCTCTCCGCGACACAGACGGGTTTGTCACTGCCCTCAGCCTCTACAACAACCTCATTCATGGTCTCAATCATATTGCCTTTTACCTCGGCTCTTCGCAGCGTGCTAGTGGCACGAATTCTTGTACCAGCAGGCACAGGAGAAGGGAACCGAATACGATCAAATCCGTAATTAATACCCAGTTTCTGTCCTTCAATTTTGGGACCCTCAGCGACAGAAGCGATAGGTAACTGCCCCATAATGGCGATGGTCAGATTACCGTGTGCGATGGGTGCGCCGAAAGGACCGGCCTTCGCGCGTTCCACATCGATGTGTATCCATTGATGATCCATCGATACTTCTGCGTAGTCGTTAATACGTGCTTGTGTTACTTCAAACCATTCGCTCTGAGAGGTCTGCTCGCCCAGTCTCGACGTCATGATCTCCAGTGCTTTTTCCAGTGCTTCGGACATTACTATTCTCCTGTTTTTTATGGCTGTTGGTATTGTGCTAAATATCGTATTTTTTCCCCGTCAACGTGCAGTGAACCCGCCATCGACGACGAGTTCTGTGCCGGTGATAAAGCTCGCTTCATCAGAAGCAAGAAACAAAATTGCATTGGCGACTTCTTCTGCCTGCCCAAGCCGTCCCAAGGGGATACTTTGCTCACGCGCGGTAATCGCCCGCTCACCGTATTTTGCCTTGTCTGCATCAAGAATTGGAGTATCAATGGATCCGGGGTGTACTGAATTTGCCCTGATTGCGTAACCTTTTTGCGCGCAGTGCATTGCGATCGATTTAGTCAGGTTACGTACCGCAGCTTTCGCCGAGCCATAAGATGCATAATTCGCAGCACCGACCATACCAGCCACCGATGACAGGTTAACGATTGCCGCCGCCTCACTTTGCCGAAGCAGAGACAAACTGTGTTTACTTCCGAGGGCAACACTTTCGGCAACAATTGAATGAACATGACGCCAATTATCGAGATTGAAATTTTCAATAGTATCGTGGGGAGAGATCCCGGCGTTATTCACCAGGATATCCAAACAAGGATACTCGGCGGCGATGTTTTCCATTGTGTTCATCCATGCACTTTCATCGCTGACGTCAAGCGCGTAAAACATGCCACCAATTGCTTTTGCAACCTGACTTCCAGCCACCTCATTAATATCAGCAATAATCACCCGGGCACCTTCTGCTGCCATTAACTTTGCGGTCGCAAGCCCGATACCCGATGCCCCGCCGGTAATCAGCGCGATCTTATTCGATACTCTTCCGCTCACTTGCTGACTCCTGTTGTCTTTTTTCGTCGATGCAACAAACCAACATACGCTTTATCTTATAACGTTTTTACTCAGCTGCGTATAAAACCGTCTGGCAATACGCTGCGGAAAGTCCCGCGTAATTGCCTCCACGAGCCTCGGCAATTTCTGCTTAGTTGTTGTTTCGCTCATCGTGGTTCGACCTGAACTATTGCTTTTTGAAAATATAGGGATCAAGAGACGCCTGTGCCGCTTTGCGACGTTCGTGCCAACGATCACCTCCGCCGTAGTATGCGAGACTGCCAGGCTCGGCAGAACCATCACCGTTATAATACGAGTAACAGTCTCGCAGCGGCTGTGACAACAAATCCATTTCTCGACAATGATGAGCATATTCGTCTTCGAATTCTTTTTTTACATCGACAGTTTCAAGACCACGATCTCGCATCTCGGTTAACATCCATGTCACATAAGTTGCATGCATTTCACAAACACGGGTGAAATTAAACTGTCCACCACCACCCTGGGGACCCGTCATGATCAACAGGTTGGGAAATCCTGCACTGTGCATACCGAGGAAAGTTTTCGTACCTTCTTCTTTCCATTTCGAATTCAAAGTTCGGCCACCGGGACCAGTCACCATGTTAAAAGTAGAGGTTCCCATCCACTGAAAACCGGTTGCGTAGATAAGCGCATCAACCGGGTATTCAATGCCATTGTGGACCACGCCAGTTTCGTTGATTTTGCTCACGCCGGCAGGTGCTGTATTAATCAAGTGAACATTAGGTCGATTAAATGAAGGCAAGTATTGGTCGTGAAAAGTCGGCCTTTTACAGCCGTAGGAGTAATAGGGCTTTAGCAATTCGGCAACCTCGGGATCATCAACCACAGCATCAACCCGACCGCGAATTTGTTCCATAATCCGAAAATTTGTATTGAGTTGACGCGCTATCAGCTCTTCTGGTGGCAATTGTGTCGCATGCACCTTGGGCGCTTTGACGTGATCAATTTTCCCCGAGAGAAAGTCGTCATTCGCCTTCAAGGCTGTTCTACCCGCCGAGATAGTCGCCAGACGTTCACGACGGGCTACAGCCCAACCGGGTTCATTCAACCAACGTTGCGCCTCTTCTTCCGTTGTGACTCGCTGATCTCGCACATCAATCGTTGACGGCGTACGCTGAAAGACATAAAGGTCTGCAACTTCTTTGGCTATTTCGGGAATAATCTGTACAGCTGTTGCACCGGTGCCAATGATACCCACTTTCTTGTCCTTCAGATCAACGTGATAATTCCAGCGCGAGGAGTGAAAAGCGTCGCCTTTAAAGCTTTCCATGCCGTCAATCCGGGCCAATTTTGGTGTCGTCAAAATACCATTGGCGAGCACGACAAATTGGGCTTTCATCGCATCTCCACGGTCGGTTTTTACGGTCCAGCGTGCAGCGTCTTCATCCCACCGCGTTTCTTCCACCGTCGTGTGAAACAAACACCGATCATAAAATCCAAACTTTTCGGCCATGCGCTGACAATATTCAAGAATTTCAAAGCCAGAGGCGAATTTCATCGTGGGGATATAGCCCATTTCCTCCAACAACGGCAGATAGCTGTAGGATTCAACATCGCAGGCGATACCCGGGTAGCGATTCCAGTACCAGGTACCACCAACATCACCGCCTTTTTCACAAAAACGTACGTCCTTAAAACCGGCTTGTTTGAGACGGTACCAGAGTAGTAGCGCAGCAAACCCAGCACCCACAACTAGGACTTCACACTCATCTGTCAGCAAGTCTCGTTGAATCGGTGGTTCGGAGTAAACGTCCTCCAGGTATTTGGCGAATTCACCCTCCATGGCCATATAGTCTGCAACACCCTCTCGCGCCTCCTTGAATTCGCGATATTTGGCCTGCTCCTCTGCATTAAACGTCGCACCGGGTGGCGGCTCTGGTAACGTAATTAGTGATTCATCAGTAACAACGGAATATCCCTGCCCCTTAATTTTATCGGTGGATTTGGCCGCTCGCGTGTTAAAACATTTAACACCTGTTGTGGGGTCAATTTTAATCGGCATCCTTTCTCCTTGAGGTCATGGTGCTCAGTCACGTAGCATCACTTCATTCGGTTCAAGACCGAGTAATACCCTGCCACCATCGATAATATGCTGGGGCGCGACTGTAATATGTTGACGGACGACACGGGCATCTCGCGCGATACGCTCTAAAGGTGAATCAAGTTCGTTTGCTGTTGTACCAACCGCTTCACAGACAAGATCCACAACCTCAGCGCAAGCCTGTGCACTGTCGCTGCAGGCTATATGGAAAAGAGCTCTCTGATCAGATGGTATTTCATTTTTTTCACAGACGCAGCGCCACAAGGTTTCGGTCAATTCGAGCACCAATGCCCTGCTCGCTCGCAGGCGAATTTCTGCACGGGCAACAGCATCTTGTACAAAAGGTCTGGTATGTAACTTGCTGGCGGAAAATCGCGGCTTCTTTTGAAGCGCAATAACATAGAACTCGTCCAGCGCATGCCGGGCAATGCCAAACGCCACTGCCGCCTTGTTATAGCTCAGTCGCGGTGCAGGGGGAAAACGCGCATGCGGTGTGTCACTGGAGGTGTGCGCAGTATGGTCCATAATGTGTCCTTCGGGCACAAAAACGTCATTCACAACCACATCGTGGGAGCCTGACCCACGCATACCCCCAACCTGCCACGCATCAATAATATCGAAGTCGCCATCTTTTATGAGGGCATAAATTCTCGGAGGGTAACTCTGCTTTTTACCATCGTCATAAATAGCGACAGTCGCTGCAAACAGTCGGCTGTTGTGGACCCCACTGGCAAATTGCCACTTCCCGGACACCCGGTATCCACCTTCAACGCGGTCAGCACGTCCAGTTGCCGCGGTAGATCCTGAAATGACAATATGTGGGTCTGCGATGAGTTCGTCACACCAAAGAAAGTCGGGTTTGATCATGGCGAAGTGTTCGATACCGATCATCAGATTCCATCCTGCGCTTCCATCAGCGCGGGCGACCGCCTCGATGACCTGAACCTGGATCATTGGATCAGCTTCAGCACCACCGAATTTTTTCGGTGCGGGTAATCTGTATAGACCACTGGTCGCAAATGCAGTGGCGACCTCCGGCGCGAGGCGGCGTTCTCTGTCTGCTTGGTCTGCATACTGCCTTATCAACGGTCCCAATTCGACGGCACGTTCCAACATCGTAGTCATATCGATTCAGCTCCTCTCGACTATAAAACCACCTCTTCGAATCTCATTCAACTGCACGCGGGCGGTAAAGTAGAGTCGGGTTCCTGAGACGCTCGCGGCGAGGAACAAGCCAAAGGTTAATCCACTCCAGTAACCATAAACACCCATAGGCGCGACAAACAATATGCCTTCTGCAAGCACATAACCCACAGGGATAGCGATAAGCCAGTAACTCACCAGACTAATCAGCATCGGTACCATCGTGTCTTTAAATCCTCGCAGAATACCGCCGGTTATGGCCTGCAGATCATCAAAAATCTGATAAAACGCAACAAACAACATCAGCGTCGCACCCAGGACTATCACTGCCTGATCTCTAGTATAAAGCGAGACAAGAGAAAATCTGGCAAAGATCAACAGACAACTGACAACAACGGCATAGCAAAGGGTCACCTGATAGACCGTTCTGATAATTCCCTTCACCGCATCAGAATCGAGTGCGCCAACAGCAAAACCAATGCGAATACTCACCGCTGAGCCGAGCGCCATCGGAATGACATAGGTTAGCCAATTGAGATTACCGGCAACGCTGTGAGCAGCCAACTCTGTCACGCCGATGCCCGCGACGAGGAAGCCGACAATTGAAAAAACCATCATGCCAACGAATGATTGCGCGCCGATTGGCAAACCTATTTTTAGAATGTCTCTGATTCCCTTTAGGTGAGGCCAGCTAAATTTCTCCAGTAGACCGGTTTGTCTAAAAAACGACATGCGCAAAACAAACATCATGACTATCAGCTCAAACCAGTAGACGGTCGCAGTGGCTACGCCGCAACCAACACCACCGAGTTCCGGCGCGCCAAACTTGCCATAAATGAATATGTAGTTAATCGGTATGTTTATCGTAAGGGCACCTGCGGCAATCATCATGGG
>CAJXBG010000143.1 GCA_913050215.1 uncultured Gammaproteobacteria bacterium | reverse complement strand
CAACCAGCGGTATGGATAACGCCACCGAGAAACTGTTCATAGCGTCTCTGCAACCTTATATAGAACAAAAAACGATAATCTTAATCACGCACAAGTCGACAATGCTTGATTTGATAGATCGCTTGATCGTCGTAAACGAAGGTCAGGTTGTGGCTGATGGGCCAAAAGAAAAAATCATCAAGATGCTGGCAGGACATAACAACTCATGATTTCAGAATCGATCCTCCCGGCGCCTACGGACAAAAAACCATGGTAAACAAAGCAGACATTGATTTTATGCCTGAAACTTATGCCGCTGAAGTTGAATCATTGCCCGTGGCAGCGCACGCGGTGCTGTGGTTAACCGCAATCTTTTTTATTTCAGCGATTATCTGGGCCAATTTTGCAACGCTGGACGAAGTCGCGCGTGCCGAGGGTCGGGTTATTCCTTCAAGCCAATTGCAAGTCATTCAAAATCTCGAAGGCGGCATCCTCAACGAAGTACTTGTTGTAGAGGGACAATTAGTCAAGAAAGGGGCGACCTTACTACTTTTGGACGACACCCGATTCGCATCTTCATTTAACGAAGGCCTGCTCAATTCACTGGCGCTGGAAGCAAGGATCGCTCGCCTGAAAGCCGAAGCTAACGACTTACCTTTTCGCACGCCAGCAAATGTTTCGGCTGATGGGCTTGATCACTACATTAACGAACAGAATTTGTTCATCGCTCGGCAACGCGAACAACTGTCTGCGATCGATATTCTGAATCAGCAGCTGTCTCAACATCAGCAAACCCTTGCTGAGTTAAATGCAGAGGAGCAAAAACTCGCGAGAAATGCCGAACTATCAAGAAAAGAACTCTCTTTGACGGAACCGCTGGTAAAAACCGGCGCGGTGTCTCAGGTAGAATTATTGAGAATTCAAGTGGCCGTTAATGAATCTGTCGGGCAACTGGAGATTATTCAACTTTCAATCCCAAAGGCGCAGGCGGTAATCGCGGAAGCAAAAGAAAAAGTTTATGAGCGTCAGCAACAATTTAAGCTTGATGCCCAAACAGAGCTTAGCGAGACCAAAACCCAGCTTTCAAGACTCGAATTTTCGAACGTTACGCTTAAAGACCGAGTAAATCGCACCGATGTAAAATCGCCGGTAGATGGTACCGTTAAACAGGTGTTGGTCAATACAGTCGGGGCGGTCATTCAACCCGGCATGGACCTGCTAGAGATTGTGCCCGCCAACGACACGCTATTGATAGAAGCGATGATCAGACCTTCCGATATTGCCTTTATTCATCCGGGTCAAAGAGCCACGGTAAAACTCACCGCCTATGATTTTGCCATTTATGGTGGCCTGGATTCAGTGTTGGAGTTGATCAGTGCAGACACCATCACCGACGAGCGTGGGGAGCATTTCTTTCAGATTCATGTAAGAACTGACAAAAATCATCTTGGCCCGGACAACAATCCGTTGCCGATCATTCCCGGGATGATCGCGACGGTAGACATTCTCACCGGCCAGAAAACCGTGATGGACTACCTGCTTAAGCCGCTTAAACGTGCTCAAGCAGCGGCACTGTCAGAGCGTTAACCAACGAAATAGTCGAAACCCACGCCGAAAGAGCTTTAATTTGCGAGTATAGAGCGAAGTTCGATCGCCAGCTCACTCAATTTCGCCTGAATTAATTTAGTGTTTCTCGGCCCCATTCTTAGCATTTGCTTTTGAGCGCCGGCGAGAGACTCAAGTCGCGGGTCCTCATACTCGTACATGACCACGGGACGAACCAGTCGAACAGGACCTTCGATGACCGGTGTTTCAAGTAACCTCCCGATCGCGGCGAAAAGCGCTGTGTTGAACTTTTTATCTGGGTAGCCCAATTCATCGTATGCTTCTTGAAAGAGGGGTTCTAGTAACTCATAAAACTCAGCGGCTCTTCTGGAGTCGAGCGAGACAAAAACATCCGTGACCTGATTGTAACGAGCATAGGAAACATCATCCATTAGAGAGACTTTCTCGGACAGCTGTTTTGCGACAAAAGGTTGATCTGGCCCTAGCATTGATGCGGCCTCTCTTGCGATACCACCATTTGCAGCATTGTCGACTAGCACGACAAATTTTCTGACCAGCTCACTCGGCCTGACCCAATAGTTGATTCCTTCATGTCGGGTTAGCGTCACTACCCCATCTCGGATCAAACCATCGCTGTCATCAAGTCTTGGTAGGATAAAAGCAGGTTTTTCGACTACCTCAGGCGCTGGCTCAGTCATCTCAACTTCTTCTACGACTTCCACCTCAGGTTCAGGGATCGGCGGCGGCGTTTCCACAGGTTCGGAGACTGGAATCTCTATAGGGGTTGATACGACGGTTGATTTTGGGTCATCCTGCATGAATGTGTATGCAAGGTAACCTACAATGCCTAATCCTGCGATCACGAGTGCTATTATTATCGGTTTACTTTCAGACATCGAACAATCCTTAAAGAATGTAAGTCTATTCTCTTTGTTAAACCTCTGTGGAACAAGCCATTACAGCCATTTCCACTTTACTTCCATTAAATGCCATCAAGATGTCTCATTTCATCCTCGAGGACCCAATGCTATCCAATCTAGTGGTCTAACAGATCTTTAGCCGTTAACAGCCCTCGATCAGTAATATAGCCTGTGATGAGTGCGTGCGGTGTCACATCAAACGCAGGGTTATACACCGGCGTGTTTTGCTCTGCTGTTTCATGCCCGTCTATCTGGGTAATCTCCTCACTGCCGCGTTCCTCAATCAGGATTTCATCGCCTTTCTGAGTTGACAGATCCACTGTTGACCAAGGACACGCAATATAGAATGGCAAATTGAAATGCTGGCACAAAATTGCCAGATTCATGGTGCCGATTTTATTCGCTGCATCGCCATTTGCGACGACCCTGTCGGCGCCAACGATTACAGCGTCCACTTTGCCCTCGGACATGACGTGGGCCGCCATATTGTCTGTAATCAGGGTACGATTGATGCCTGCCCTGCCCAGTTCGAAAGCCGTCAGCCTGGCCCCCTGCAGCAGAGGGCGAGTTTCATCGACAAACACATGGAGTTCGATACCACGCTGATGCGCAACATACATCGGCGCGAGCGCTGTACCCAGTTCGGATACGGCCAAAGAACCGGCGTTACAATGCGTTAACAATCTCGGGTGTCTCTTTACCACCTCATAACCCGCTTCACCAATCGCACGGCAGGATGCCTTGTCCTCTGTGTGAATAGTCTCAGCCTCTTGAATCAGGCACTGAATCAGTTTTTCTGCACCTATGTCCTCGAAGCTGTTTGCAACAGACATCATCCGATCGAGCGCCCAGACAAGATTCACGGCAGTTGGTCTTGCACTGGCCAGATAGTCACGCCTTTCGTTCAGCGCTTTCATTAGGTGCTCGGAAGAACTCACCTTCGCGGCAGCGCCCAAACCCACCACGAGACCGTAAGCCGCCGCAATACCAATAGCCGGGGCACCACGAACACTTAATGTTTTAATTGCCGTAAATACCTGCTCGATATCTCGACAATCGAGGTACTCCTCGCGCCCGGGCAACAAACGCTGGTCAAGTATTCTTACAGTATCAGCCTGCCAGCTGACGGAGATGGGCAGTGTGGTCATTTACTCAAGCTCTAGCATGTTAAGATCGAAGAGACTGAATCATCTCTCTACGGGTGTCATCGTCTACAAAAGTAAAGCCACCGCTGGTTCGGTCTGCAAAATCACCGTATCGCTTCTTGATTTCACCTGTGATGGTATCGGGCTCACCCATAACGCCAAAAGTATTCAGCATCTCATCGGTAATCATCTCGCCCATTTCTTTCCACAATCCCTGCTTGGACATCTTGTTGAGCTCTATCTGCATATCGCCCCAGCCATGCACACCAAGAACGTTCTTATAAGCAGGTGTTGAACCGTAGAAAGCGATTCGGTTCTTCGTAGCAAGTTTTTGCGCTTCGAAGGTTTTTTCATCTTTACCAGAGATAATAAAAGGACTGTAAATAATTTCAAAATTCTCCCGAGAACGTCCGGAGCGTTTCAGTCCTTCTTCAACCGCAGGCAATGTCACCTCACGAATGTATTTTTCATTACTAAAGGGATGAATAATTACGCCATCAGCGACCTCTCCCGCTATTCTGGTCATCAGGGGGCCAACAGCCGCCAGGGTGACTCTGGGCGCACCGTATTCTGTATTTTCAGGCGTAAAGGCAGGTGTCATCAGACTGTGAGTATAATATTCGCCCTCAAACCTGAGTGGCTCACCTTCATACCAATTGGCCCAAATTGCTCGCATCGCGGTCACAAGTTCGCGCATCTGTTTGGCAGGTGCGCCCCAGGGCATCGAAAACCTCTTGGTAATATGAGGCCTAATCTGAGAGCCCAGCCCCATCGTAAACCGACCCTTCGAATAAGCGTTTAAATCATGACCCAGATTAGCTAGCACCATCGGGCTTCTGGCAAAGGCAACCGCGATGCCGGTATGAACACGAATATTTTGACTGTGCTCGGCAGCCAAAAGTAAAGGAAAGAAAGGGTCGTGATTCATCTCAGCTGTACCGGCACTATCGTACCCATCACTTTCCAATTGCTTGATGTGGTCAGGTATTTTTTGCCAGTCACCGGTTAAATGGCTGTCTACTTTCATGGTGTTTCCCCTCTAGATTGAATTGTCTTTTAGATTATCTGCTTTTTAGTCAACAAAATGATTACCTATCACGACCCTATAATGCAATTAATTCATCTACAAAAAATAGCGATTAAAAGGGGTAACCTCGAAAATAAATATCAAATCGATATTTTTTAGGTTCAACAGTGTAGTGAATAGAGCAGTGGTCAACATCGAATTCGTCGACTGTATCTGCAAACTCAAGTGCAAGGCAACGTGAGTTAACGGTCATGCGATGTCTTGAACTTGCGAGACAAACAAATTCGCTTTCGACTTAGAACGAGACTAACCCTGTTTTTTTCGTTCTTCCTCAGAATGCGCTTCCTTTAGCTCACGCTTGAACTCAACATGCTGCATAAGCGCATAGTGGTATGCCTCTACCAGCGCATTCCAACTCGCCTTAATGATATCGACATTGACGCCGACGGTACCAAACATCTCCCCTTGAAACCTGTGTTCAAGGTAGACGCGCACTTTTGCAGCTGTCTCTTCGGTACTGTTGACCACCCTGACAGTAAAATCAGTCAAATGCAGATCTTCAAGCACAGGGAACTCGTCAAGCAACGCCTTGCGTAGCGCTCTGTTTAATGCATCAACGGGCCCATTCCCCTCTGCGGCACATAACCGAAGATTATCAGAATTGGCATCATCTACCGTTCCAACCCTGACCTTGACAGACGCTTCGATTAGACCGTCAGATTCCGAATGATCCTCATTGCTTGGACTATAAATTCGATAGTACAGAGGTTCAAATTGCGTTTTGTACTTTCCAACATGCCTTCGGACCACCAAATCGAAGCTGCCATCTGCATTTTCAAAAGAATAACCCGCATGTTCACGATCCTGAATTTCATCGAGAATCGATTTCACTATGCGGTTGTCTTCCAGCTCTGGGTAGCGGTTAGCAAGTTTCGCCTTTAGATTTGACCCTCCTGCCAATTCTGAAATCAGGATTTTTCGCGAGTTACCCACCAACTCGGGTTCAATGTGTTCGTAAGTTTCCGGATTTCGCTGCACAGCACTGACATGAATTCCTCCTTTGTGGGCAAAAGCGCTAGGCCCTACAAATGGCTGGCCCGACGGCCCTTCTATCCCGAGATATTCCCATACGACCTTTGAGAGGGTAGTAAGCCCCTTAAGATTACCTTCAGGCACACACTGGTAGCCCATTTTTAATTCGAGGTTGCCTAATATGGAGGTCAGATCAACATTGCCACAACGTTCACCAATGCCATTGATCGTTCCATGAACCTGGATAGCGCCCTCCTCAATCGCACGGAGTGTATTTGCGACGCCCAGGCCACCATCGTTGTGGACATGAATACCCAGTTTAATACCCGGTGCTTCTTTACGCACCTCGCGAATCGCGAGGGAAAGTTCATGAGGCATAACCCCACCGTTGGTGTCGCACAAAATCACGCGGTGCGCCCCTGCGTCTGCCGCCGCCCTGATGGTTGCTAGGGCGTAACCGGGGTCACTTTTAAACCCATCGAAGAAATGCTCTGCATCATAGAGCACCGGCTTCCCCGTCACTTCGAGCAAATGCGCAATAGACCCGCTAATCATTTCAATGTTTCTGTCCGCGCTTACTCTTAACGCTTGCTCTACGTGCAAATCCCAGCTCTTACCAAAAATACACGTCGCATCCGCTTCCGCTGCTATCAGCTTTTGAAGGAAAAAATCATCAGCAGGTTCGACATCTGATCGGTGGGTTGAACCGAAAGCAACGATAAGTGAAGTTTTCAGATCAAGTTTCTTAGCACGAACGAAAAATTCATCATCTTTTGGATTAGAGCCTGGCCACCCACCCTCAATAAAATCAACGCCCATCGCATCAAGCGCGGTCGCAATATCGAGTTTATCGCCAAGGCTGAGATTAATACCTTCTCCTTGGTTACCATCTCGGAGGGTCGTGTCATATATTTCGATTTTTTTTCGCACTTGATTTACCCTGTCGAATAGATCCGTTCATTGGTTCGCCATAAAGCGAGACGAACCCTCTTTTATCGAGCATACCCTAGTCTGGACGCAACTTTGTCAATCTCGCTACCCGCCACCAATAAAGAATCCAGCGGGTCGTTAGTCGAGGTCAGCAATGCTTCCCGTGCACTTTCTTTCATCTTGATCGAATAAATATTGTTTGCGCAGATAATTTTTAGGTTCTGGATATCAATTACCACTTCCGCTTCCGGATCCATTTGAATCGAGGAAGCTAACTTCTCTCGATCTGCTTTATCCATCATAAGGCAAGGTATTCCTAACGTTGTACAATTGCCATGAAATATTTCCGCAAAAGATCCTGCTATTACAGCCTTCAAGCCAAACTTCTGAATCGCCTGCGGCGCGTGTTCACGACTGGAACCACAACCAAAATTATCGTCAGATATTAGAACCTCAGCACCACTATGTTTTGCGTTGTCCAATGGGTGATTTTTCGATGAACCATCATCAGCAAATCTTTCGTCATAAAACAAAGAAGGGCCCAATTCATCAAAAGTCACGCACTTCAAAAAACGCGCAGGGATGATTCTGTCGGTATCTATATCGTTACCCGGCACGTAAACAGCTCTTCCATTCAATTTTTCCATCAAAATTTCTCCTTCGTGTTCGTGTCGTTTAATCCTAAGCGTCATATGTCAGGTCAAAAAAACCGATAACATACCGCTGGTACCTGCTAGTCGATTGAAAAGACCTCACGGGCATCAGCAACCTTGCCTTCGATTGCAGCAGCGGCAACCATTATTGGGCTCATCAAAATTGTGCGCCCTGTTGGGGAACCCTGTCGACCCACAAAGTTCCTATTGGAGCTCGAGGCGCAAACCTCATCACCAACCAACTTGTCCGGATTCATCGCCAAACACATTGAACAACCTGGCAGCCGCCACTCGAACCCAGCCGCTTCGAATTTTTCATGTAAGCCGAGCGCCCTAGCCGCCTTATCAACTTGTTCAGAACCCGGCACTGCGATTGCTTTCACATTATTGGCAACCTGCTTACCATCCAAATATTTTGCGACGGCTTGAAAATCACTTAGACGACCATTTGTACAACTTCCTATGAAGGCAACATCAATATGCGTTCCTTTGATGGGTGTATCTGCAGCAAGCTGCATGTACTCTAGCGCATCAGTGACAAGGGTCTGATCAAGGCCATCAAGTTTTGTGGGGTCGGGCGTATTCTCATCAATCCCAATAGCCTGCCCCGGTGTAAACCCCCAAGTGACAGTGGGGGAAATATCCTCTGCATTTATCAACACATCGTCATCAAAAATCGCATCTTCATCGCTTGCATAAGTTTTCCATCTCTCAACACTCGCATCGAAATCAGCACCGACAGGAACTCTCTCTTTGCCACGAAGAAAGTCAAATGTGGTCTGGTCCGGGTTGATATAGCCACACCGTGCACCACCTTCAATACTCATGTTACAAACCGTCATCCGTTCTTCCATCGTCATGGCTTCGATAACAGCACCGGCATATTCGTAGGCATAGCCAACGCCACCATTCACACCGAGGGTTCTTATAATGTGCAGCGTCACATCTTTTGCCGTAACGCCGGGAGAGAGTTGCCCTTCAACCCGGATGCGCCTGACTTTGAGTTTGTCCATTGCCAAGGTCTGGCTGGCCAACACGTCCCGAACCTGACTTGTACCTATCCCCAATGCGATACAACCGAACGCACCGTGGGTTGACGTATGACTGTCTCCACAACAAATGGTCATACCGGGTTGTGTTAATCCCTGCTCAGGACCCACGACGTGGACAATACCCTGAGTACCGGTCTGAGGAGCAAAGAATTCGATACCGTGTTCACTTGTTGCATCGCTCAACACCTGGAGCATTTTTTCCGCCATATCATCGGCGAGTGGGCGGCTCTGATCTTCAGTAGGAATAATATGATCAACGGTAGCAAAGGTTCGCTTCGGATAACGTACGCTTAAGCCCTTGTCTTTCAACATGCCAAAAGCCTGCGGACTCGTGACTTCGTGAATAAGATGCAGGGCAATAAAAATCTGGTCCTGACCGCTATCCAATTGTCTTACGACATGATCGTCCCAAACTTTTTGATATAAATTTTTGCTCACGTATACCTCCACTCCAATAAAACTGGGGCGGGAGTTTATCACGAAACCGGGAAATTCAAATTCCCGTCAGGAATACCGGGAATAGCGACTACTCGTTAAAGGGTTCAACCCACTGCGCTGTGCAGCTTTTAACAAGATTTCAACATGTAGCTAGGTTTATCTGTTTACTCGAAAACATTGAGCTTC
>CAJXBG010000142.1 GCA_913050215.1 uncultured Gammaproteobacteria bacterium | reverse complement strand
TCGAATTCTGGTCGTAATGATGACAGTTATCCCTGATTCAACCACTTCACTTCTCAGCCGATATAGCAGCTCTGTTGACCTATCGAGATGCTCATCGTCTACCCCGATGATTATGCGTTGAGTCACCATGTCAGAAAGGGCTCAATTTATGAAATCAAAAAAACCCGTCATTGCCGGAAAGCACTTTTGTCGATCACAAAATTGGTTCAGTAATATTAGCGCTGAAAAAAGAATATTTTGTAATAATTACTGGGCGAAATCCCTTAACATCTTTTTAATTTCCAAGGCATGTTGCTCTTCTTGCCCGATTTGCCCACGAGCATATTCTTCCAACATCACACTTGCATCTGCGACCTCTTCCAACAATTTCTTATAAAGGGCTATGGCATGCTGTTCGTGCTCTAGGCTTTCTTGCAATATCTGTTGGATACTGTGGTTGTGATTTTCCTTAATCTGCGAGATTTTTTGGCTCGGGTGCCCGTCGAATCCGGTGATGAACTCACCGGCTTGCAGCGCGTGGGTCAGGCTTTCATTTGCCTGCTCTTGTAAAAATTGAACGATAGGAATTCGGAAAGGTCCACTGATCATCAAGGAACTGTGGGCGTAGCGCACAACACCGGCCATTTCGTATTCGACAATTTCATTCAGAATTTTGTTCACCACCGTAATATCTAACTCTTTCATTCGACTTTCCCTTGATGTTGGCTTTAGGCTTTTTAATTAGCGGTCACGCGACCCAAAATGTGTTCCCAATTGTGACTATTACGCGTTCTGTTCTCCAGCGGTTTAATTAAAATCAGAAAATTTACTGCGCAGGCACTCCCAAATGTCTGACATAACCTGATTATTTCACCCTTTGGCCAAGTTTTGTGATCTGCGGCTAGGTTGAGCGGCGTTTCATCGTGCGAGTGCGGGAGGGCTGTTATTTTTGATTGTCAGAGCGCTTTAGATGAAAAGCTCAGCGGTTATCCTTTTTTGATTCATGAGCGCTGTCTGCCAATAAGCGTCTTCACATCATAGGCGTCGTCTCCCTCATAACGAGGCGCATAGCTTGAATAGGCATTTGATATTGCGTCGAATCGGGCATTGATGTGTTCTATGTTGAAGGCATGCGACACAACGAAACGTTCACCGGCGCTAATCTGTGGCATAACCAGCGCAGCGAACTGGTCAGCGTTCATGCCCATTGCTGCCGCTTCAGCGGTATGCATCTCAGTACCAACAAAACCCGGCACGATAAGCCCTACGTCGATAAATTCGGGCATTTCTTCCCTTAGTCCCTCAGTCATTCCAAGAATTGCGTGTTTGGTCGCCATATAGGCTGTGGCGTTAGGCACTGAACTAAAGAATGAAAGCTCAGACCCTACATTATAAATGCTTGCAGGCGTTCCTTGTTCGATCATACGCTTGCCGAAAATTGACGCCGCGTGCCACTGACCAAAAAAATTGACGGAAAATATTTTGTGCAGTTCCTCAAGCGGTAAATCTGTCACGGGGTGATTCGGCACTTTAATGCCAGCATTGTTGATCAGTACATCAACCCGGCCATTTTCGTTCCATACATAATCAGCAAGCGTGCGAACGCGCTCTGGGTCGGCAACGTCGCATTGACAATAACTGGCATCAACGCCTAAATCTGATAGCGCCGCGACCGATTGTTCGAGTCTGTTTAGTCTTGGCTCTGCAATGACAATCCGCGCGCCATCCGCGCCGAAAGCCTTCGCTAACGCGAACCCTATCCCTGTAGCGCCGCCAGTGATCACGACGGTTTTATCTTTAAAGTCCTTCATTCTTGATTTTCCTTCGTTGGTTGAAAGGCCGTTTCAAATCAGCCATCGATATAAGTAAAAAATTGTGTAGTACTCTAAATTCTCGAATTCATCGAGTTAAGGGGCTCAGTGTCTCCCACCATCTCCGCTGAAGTTGATGCCTCGCAATTGTTGATTGTCTTGCTAGTCAAACTCATCGATCTTGTCATTAGCAACGCCCCAATATTTCAAGTGTGCTGCAAGACCAAGTGGTACCAGGAAGTGCGCTGCTTTGCAGGGGAGGCGCGAGTGAATACCGGGTCCACCGGAATCGCAGAGCTGCGAATGCATAGCAAGTCGGTTTCCAGGACAAAACAGTCAGTCACTGTTTGGGTCACTCGAGTAGAGTAACCCACCTTGTTTCTTTACTCGGCAGTCATTTAATAGAGCATGGAGCGTCAACATGTCCTCGCCGTGACGGAATGCTGAGAGCCAGTGGGTGAGGGTTGCAGTATCACAACCTCGCATCGCAGCCTCAAGTCGCTGCAACATCCACATTTGATAAGGTACAACCATACGTCTTGATCTGACGCCGCCAATATCGAAAGGCACGGTCAAAGGCCCCTCGTTACACTGCAGGTCTTCGAAGCCTGGTGTGGCAGTGAAAGTCTTGCGTGGCAATTCATCACCAAACATGTGCAGGTCACTATTCACAAAACTCTGCAATGCCTCTATTGATTCTCGAAGGTAGGGCCACATTTCTTCGAAAAATATTTCAAGAATCGGGTTCACCGAGTCTGGCACTGTATCGTTATCTAGCCAGGTGCCTTTATCGCTCATCGATTCATAGCCAATGAGCTCCCCCTGTGCGTCAACCTTGTACAACTTCTGGCCAAAATGCCGGGCATTCGTGCAGTTCTCTGCATTTGTCCGCTCAACCCATTCACTGACTAACGGGTATGTTGTTCTAAGTTGGAAACCGGCAACCGGATCTCGAAAGAAGTGGACATATATTGGCCCGAGTAAACTAAAGTCGGCGAGAGAAGGGCGCCCACCGAGTATGTAATCATGTTGCTCGAGGTGGGTCTCTAGCGCTTGCAGCATTTTTCGCTGGGTTTGCTGCCAGGCGTCTTGGGTTTTTGAGTTACAGCCTAGCTCAATGAGTCCCTTATACGGGCCCTTCGGACTGCGTTCGGTGTCATCTATGCCAAATGCACGTTCAAAAAACCGGGCGCCCGCAGCGCGACGTTCCAGCCCATTGCCGTCAGGCTTTAGGAATGCACCCCATTGTTGCTCATTAAAGTGTCGATGGTTGGGTTGGATGTCAGCGCGACTATAGTGCCAACGCTCCCAGCAAGCCGGTACTATCATCCATTCATCTGCCAGCAGTTCGATAAGGTAAGATGCAAGCCTTTGCTTTGGGCGTGTGCTAAGCGGCGGAATAATACTGGTCTTCGGATTCGCTGCTTCTAGATGGTCAACGATTGCGCTGCTATCTTGCACCCAATGACCTTCCGGTGTTTGTAATTGAGGCAATGAAGGGCTGCCGGAACGGACCACAAGCAACTCGTTGATCAAATTCGGGGTCGCAAGAATGTCTTCAAAACCCGCTGGTGTGCCGGTGCCCAGATCGTTCTGAGAAGCTTTGAAACGAAGATAAGCTCTGACTTTTGCTGAGAAAATGCTGTGCTCTACTGAGAATAATCGATAGCCATGTTTATTCATGATTACGCTTCAAAGTATTCAGCAGGACTTCGATACGGTGGCAAGATGTTGTCGTTGACCCATGCGTCATCGTCGTCGCGCGGCAGGCTATAACGCGGTTCTCCTTTGCAACTGATGCGATACATTAAGCGAGCATCCTCCGGTCTGTTGATAATGCTTTTGGCAGGTGGCGCGTTATGCACCGTAGAAAAATTACTCCAGATAGTGACATCGCCTGTTTTGTGCACGTGATCATAGCGATATTTAGTTTTTAGGATATGGGCTTCCAGCCGATCGAAAAATAGACGTGATTCATCATCAGACATCCCATCTACTTCCGCTGGCGCAATGTTTTTCCCCCGTGATGCCCAGATTGGGCTATGCAGAGACTTCTCTCCCGTTCTGGGATTGACGTAGACTAATGGTATCAGCCATCCAGGGTCGCCTTTGCGCAGACGCCTTCTTATCATGATATTGTCGAGCGCGTCTCTTTGGTCGTCTGGCAGGTCGGCATAAGCTGCAGCGGTATCAGCATAAGCAGTTTCACCATTGAGCGGTAAGTCATTGCGTCTTTCAGTCAAATCAGCAGCCGAGTCAGGGTGATAGAATCCGGTTTCTCGCGGTATATTCTCGACCCAGTGACCTTCTGGACTATTGCGAGTTGTTGGGGCTGCTTGTACGTAGAACATGCTGGTCGACAGCGGTGTCGGTTCAAACTCAATATCTGTATGCCAGTGCAGCCCTCCCATGATTTCTTCTTCTCTGTCGGGACCGCTACCAACCAAGTTTGTGACAATATAAACAGCGGGACTGTTCGCGTCATCCAGGCATTGAAGTGTTTCGGGGAAGGCTTGATTGCATAAGGTAGGCGTTTGCCGGTCGATGGGCAGCAGCGCTAGGGGCACTTTCTTCTTTTTGTAATCGATATAATTTGCATAGTTTTTTGGATGAGGAATCGGTGCGCCAAAATGGTTGGCTAATCTTTCCAAATGGCGGACTCTAAAACTGGGGCTACCTTGATCGGGAAAAGAAATGACCTTGAAGCGATCCAGCAGGCCAACGATGAGTTCGGCCTGCTCCTCTATCAAAGGGCGGGTCAGGTCAACACCAAAAATCCGTCTGCCCATACGTTTATTAGAACCTAAGGGCGCAGTCGACGTTTCTTGGCCGAACAAGCGCTTTAGATTAAGTTCAATGTCAGCGGTAGTTTTCAAGTTCATAAATGATAGTTCCGTATATTTGGACACTTTAATTAATGAGTTGCTTATGAGCAGCCGTGTTGTTTCCGGTCGTGTTATCAGTGGGTCAGGGTCATTGCCCTCGGTGGCCGCACGACGATGTCAGCAATGTTGACCTCGATGGGTTGCGTCACTGCATAGATCACAGCTTTGGCCACATCATTGGGGTTACCGAGCAGCTGTTTGGTTTTCTGTTGTAACGTTTCAAGCACCGCATGTGGTAAATGTTCACCCGCCTGAACCTCGATATCCATACCGGCCATTTTTAATATCTGGTTAACAAAATCGCGGTCAAAGTTTCGGGCAAAGTTTGTTGCGATAGCGCCGGGCATCACGTTGGTGACGCGGATCGTATCCTCTTCCAATTCCTCGCGTAGGCTTGACGAAATTACGTTGACGGCGTGTTTGGTTGCGCCATAAACGCCTGTATTATTGCGTTGCGCTGAAACAGACGAGATGTTGACGATGTGACCTTCAGCGTTGCAGGTACGCATTGCCTGTACTGCTGCCTGGCAGCCGACGAGTAGTCCAAGTACGTTCGTCTCAAGCATCGTTCGCCAGTTCTCAGGGTCGCCCTGCATTATTTTTGCTGGGAACTCGAGACCGGCATTGTTGACCATGATGTCGAGGCGACCGGTTGACTCAACGGCCTGATTGATCAAACCTTGCACCTGTGTGATGTCCCTAATGTCGGCTGTCACAACTTCCGCTTTGCCGCCTTGCTGTTCGATGTGCCTCTTGCACTCGTCCATTAGTGACGCGGTTCTTCCTGTCAGATAAACATGCGCACCAGCGTCACCAAGATGTTCGGCGATGGCTCGGCCAATACCGCTTGAGGCACCTGTAACGATGGCAGTTTGTCCTGCCAGAGGTTTTGAGTCTGACATTGTCAGGGTTCCTGTAGAGAGAATAGATGTGATAAATTGACAAAATACGTCTGATATGTCAATTATTGTTTTCGGTGGATGTGCACGTTCGACAAGTTAAGCTCTCCATAAATACAAGCTAGGATTGATTCGCTCGACTAACTAAATAACATTTGTCAGAATGCGGGTATGACAAAAGATGATAAGCGCGAAGCGATTATTCAGGCAGCCAGCAAGCAATTCAGTCAGTATGGCTATCGAAAAACAGCGATGGATGATATTTCAAAACGCATGGGTATTTCTCGTGCATCCCTGTATTCGTATTTTGATAATAAGGATGAAATCTTCCGCAATGTTTCTCTATCTATCCATGAGCGAGCCCTTAGCCGGGCGCAAGAGCATCTGGTGGGTGGAAGCAGTGGAGCCGAAAGCATCCCGTCATTGGCGGTCCGTGTTGGGAACGCGCTACTGGCGAGACATAGCCCATTTCAAAAAGCAGTGGCTGAATCTCATCATGGTGATGAATTGTTCGACGAATACAGTCGTCTTTGTGGTGATATCGTGCACGACTCGCATGCGCGTTTTCAGGCGTTGCTGGCATCAGCGTTGAACGCGGCTTCTGGAAGTGGAGATATTGACCTAAAAAAAGCGGGAATTACGGGTAAGGCTGCCGCTGAAATATTAAACTTAGGGGCTGCCGGGCTCAAACGTGGAGCCCCCGATCTGGCAATATTTAAGAAACGGATTAAAAACTTTACTAAAGCTTTCATTACCGGGCTTGGTGGGTAGGCATTACGCCGAACTGAGAAGTCCTTGCCACAGTTGACTTTGAAAACGCCTTTCTGATCAGCTTTATCGTTGTAAAATCGCCATAAATGGCGAGATATATTTCTCAAAGCCAAATCAGTGATGAGTGATACCCATATATCGGTCAACCCGGACAGGCTGCTCGTTATGATTCACATTGAGGCTATGCCGCTTAGGCTGCTGTTGGCCTTCCTCACAATCACTGGTCACGAGAATATGTTTTTGGTAGCTGCACTGGTTGCAATGACGCTGACTTATCGTTGACGGACAATGTGTCCTGTGCCAGAGCGCGAACTTCTGAGATGATGTGGAAAACTGAACTACGGAGCATAGCTTGATGACCGACCCACGAGAATCTAAAGGACCATCGCAATTCACCACGCGAGTGAATAGCCAGGCGGGTAGTATTCTGACGTTGGATGATCCCGGTGATTGGGAGCGTGCCACTCGAGGCAAAATAGCTGAGCACCCGACGGGTGCAATCGCTGGCCCACTGGGCGGTATTGCCTGGAACACTGCAGATTTTGATTTTATGCGCGAGCAGGAACAGTCACCGGATTCTGTTCACCCCAGTTTGTGGCGACACGGTCGCCTGAATGCCGTGCATGGCCTTTTCGAAGTGGCGCCAGGTGTATGGCAGTGTCGTGGTTATGATCTTTCTAACATCACCTTTATTAAGGGGAAAAATGGTTGGATCGTGATTGATCCTTTGACGACAGCGGTCACCGCGGCTGCTTGTCTTGAGCTTGCTAATCAGCATCTTGGGGCTAGACCGGTCACGGCAGTCCTCTATACACACAGCCACGCTGATCACTATGGCGGTATCCTCGGAGTGACAACACGTGAGGATGTTGAAGCTGGTAATGTGCGTATTCTTGCGCCAGAGGGTTTCCTTCGTGAAGCGGTCAGTGAGAATCTGTTAGCGGGTCCTGTTATGAATCGTCGCGCGCTCTATCAATTTGGCATTCTGTTGCCAAAAGGTCCGCTCGGGCACGTTGATTGTGGTCTTGGCAAAACGATTCCGCTGGCTCAGGGCGACCTGATTGGGCCTACCGAGGAGATTTCTCTGACGGGTACGGAGCTTGATATTGACGGCGTCCGCGTTGTGTTCCAGAACACGCCGGGCACGGAAGCCCCCGCTGAAATGAATTTTCTATTCCCGGATCACGGGGCTTTATGTATTGCTGAAAACTGCACGCATACTTTGCACAATGCGCTGCCATTTCGTGGTGCGCAGGTCCGCGACACACTGGTATGGAGTAAATATATTCAGGAGGCACTGGATATATTTGGTGATCGCATGGATCTCGTGTTTTCAACGCACAACTGGCCACGTTTTGGTCGAGACGATGCGGTTAAGTATTTGGAACTTCAGCGCGACCTCTATCGATGGGTGCATGACCAGACCTTACGTCGTATGAACCATGGCGAAACTCAGCGGGAAATTGCAGAAGACCTTGTGTTACCTGACTGTTTTGCTCGCCACGGCCATACCCGGGGTTACTATGGCACGATTCACCATAACGCCAAAGCGGTGTATCAGCGCTATATTGGCTGGTACGACGGCAACCCCGCTAACCTCAATCCACATACTCCAGAGGCAAGCGGTAAGCGTTATGTTGCCGCCATGGGCGGTGCTGATGCTGTGGTTAAGCAAGCGCATGATGCATTCACCAAAGGTGATTACCGCTGGGTGACCGAGCTTTTGAACCACGTGGTATTTGCAGAACCCGAACATGAAGGTGCGCGCCTGTTACAGGCAGATGCCTTCGAGCAGCTTGGCTATCAGGCCGAATCAGGCCCATGGCGTGATTCGTATTTGACGGCGGCGATGGAACTACGCACTGCCAGTAATGGGGTAGGTGCCAATCCTCGCAATATCACCGATCAGCTTGATGTTGATATGCTTTTCGATTTAGTTGGTGTTCGTCTGCGAGACCAGGATGTCGGAGAGGCGAGCGGCACAGCTAACTGGACGTTCACAGATATCGACCAGACACACGTGCTTGGTCTCTCTCACTGTACGATCCATCATCGTGCAGATACGACAGATGACAACGCGGACGTCAACATTGCGAGCACGCGGGCAGATCTCGCTTCGATGCTGCGCGGAGAGCGTACTATCGATGAAGTGATTGACTCGGTTGATGTGAAGGGCGACCCGACAATCCTGCGAACAATATTTTCGAATCTCGATATGTTTAGCGGTCGTTTTGGCATCGTAGAGCCATAGTCAAACCATGTCGATACAGATGTTACTCGTTGAAGACAGCTTACCTATGGCAGAGACAATTATCTGGTAAAGCCGTTCGAGCTCGGTGAGCTTATCGCAAGCGTTAGAGCCTTCGCGAAACGGCGTAATTCTTTTGCGCAAAAACTTAATGTTGGTTCGCTTGAACTCAACTTGTCCACTCGATATGTCACACTTGAAGGACTATCGCGTAATCGTTAGCGTTAACTTACAGAGACTATTGAATAATGGTGAGTAGATTACTAACGCGTCGCAAGGTGCTGGCAGTTATCACAGTCGTGTTGCTAGTGCTTTTTTTTGGTCGACTTTTGGTTCGATATGCGACACCTATTGAGTTTGCCGGAGAGCAAGGTG
>CAJXBG010000141.1 GCA_913050215.1 uncultured Gammaproteobacteria bacterium | reverse complement strand
CACTTAGGAAGAAAATGAAAAAAGCCGCTGACGAACTCGATCACATCTACATTAAAGGTGCTCGAGAGCACAATCTCAAATCAGTTGAAGTCAAAATTCCCAAACGAAAACTCGTCGTCCTGACTGGCGTTTCCGGTTCTGGCAAATCGTCGCTAGCATTCGACACCTTATACGCGGAGGGACAACGGCGTTATGTTGAGTCATTGTCAGCCTACGCTAGGCAGTTTTTGGGCCAGATGGAGAAGCCTAAATATGACATGATCAGAGGGCTCTCCCCCACTATCTCGATTGAGCAAAAAACCACGGGGAGAAACCCCCGTTCCACCGTTGGTACGATTACAGAAATCTCTGACTATTTAAGGGTTTTATTCGCACGAGTTGGTATTCAACACTGCCACCAGTGTGGCAATAAAGTTCAGAGTCAAACGCCCCAACATATCGCTCGAGAACTGATAAAGCTGCCCACCGGGAGTCGACTTCACTTACTAGTCCCGTTGTTAGTCAATCGCAAAGGCGAACATCGAGAGATGCTGGAAGATGCCAGAGTTCAGGGTTACGTAAGACTCAGGGTTAATGGCGAAATCATCAGAAGTGACGAAATCGAATCACTGGATAAACGTAAGAAACACACAGTAGAAGCGGTGATAGACCGCCTTGTCATGAAAGACGACATTCTCGAGCGATTGACGGAATCTGTGGAGTCCGCGCTGAAGCTTGGCCAAGGCGTCCTTGTCGCAAACATCAATACCAAGGGTCACGAGAGCAGAGACCAAATCTTCTCCGAACACATGTCCTGTGCTGATTGTGGTATTTCCTTTCCAGCCCTCTCACCCCAGGCTTTTTCTTTTAATAGTCCACAGGGCATGTGTCTTGAGTGCAATGGACTTGGCACGCAAGTGGCTTTTGATCCTGACCTGTTGATACCAGACAGAGAACTCAGTCTCGAAGAGGGCGCTTTGAAGCCCGTGGGTAAGGTACATCCGGAAAACAATTCTACCGGATCAGTTTATCATCGACAGGTATTCAAGCATCTCAAAATTCCAACAGATAAACCCTGGCGCAAGCTGACTAAAGCACAACAAAATAAAATCCTAAATGGAACCGGCGAAACGCGCTACAAGATTAATTGGGGTCGCCACGGAACAACTCAGTCACGGTATGAAGGGTTACTTAATCGATTAATGAGACGATTTAGAAACACCCGATCTGATGGAATGAAGAAATGGTACTCACAATTTCTTGCAAATTCTCCATGTGCTAGTTGCCATGGGGTCAGGTTACGCCCCGAAAGTGCCTCGGTGAGGGTCGCTGACAAAACGATCGTTGAAGTTTCTGCCTGGACTATTGATCAAACCAGTCAGTTTTTCGCGGGAATGAATTTACAGGGGGCTTCAGCAGAAATTGCTGCCGAAGTCTTGAAGGAAATATGTAACCGACTCAGCTTCTTGGTATCTGTTGGTCTCTCCTACTTGTCTCTCGACAGACTTGGACCTAGTCTTTCCGGCGGGGAGTCGCAGCGAATCAGACTAGCGAGTCAGGTTGGATCAGAGCTATCCGGTGTTATTTACATTCTCGATGAACCCAGCATTGGGCTTCACCAGCGCGACAACGAAAAACTATTATCAACGCTTTGCCGAATGCGTGATATTGGCAACACGGTGGTCGTGGTTGAGCACGACGAGGAAACCATTCGACTTGCGGACCACGTGGTTGATTTTGGTCCGGGTGCCGGCACCCGTGGTGGCAACATTGTCCATGCAGGCAGCGCAAAGAGTCTGGAAAAGAACAAAAATTCTCTGACAGGGAATTATCTGTCCGGCAGAACTCAAATTGAAATACGCCCGGAACGCAGATCTCACCAAGGCGTTATCACCGTGGAAGGGGCTAGTGCAAATAACCTGAAAGATGTCACTGTGGATTTTCCACTTGGCATACTCACCGCAGTGACAGGGGTCTCGGGCGCAGGAAAGTCAACCCTGGTTAACGACATTCTGCATCCGGCGCTTTCTAGACAATTTCACAATGGCACCCAAAAAGTGGGCGCCCACCGGAAGATCACCGGCTTGAAACAACTCGATAAAATTGTCGCGATAGACCAACGACCTATCGGCAGAACCCCAAGAAGTAACCCTGTGACTTATATAAAAGTTTTCGACGAAGTCAGGACTTTCTTTTCCATGCTGCCCGGCTCGAGAATGCGCGGATATAAGCCCGGCCGCTTCTCATTTAATGTTAAAGGCGGTCGCTGTGAGGCCTGTCAAGGTGATGGTGTGCGTAAGATCGAAATGCACTTTTTGTCGGATGTTCACGTTCAATGCGAGGAGTGTGAGGGCAAAAGGTTTAACGAGGCGACCCTCGAAGTAAAATACAAGGGTAAGTCAATTGCAGATGTCCTAGAACTAACAATCGCTGATGCTGTTGATCATTTTTCCGAGCACCCAAAAATCGTATCAAAGCTTCGTTTGCTTGTTGATGTTGGGCTGGACTACCTCCATATGGGACAGCCATCATCGACCTTGTCAGGGGGCGAAGCGCAACGCATTAAACTCGCACGAGAACTCTCCAAGGTCGCAACAGGTAGAACCTTCTATATTTTGGATGAGCCAACAACAGGACTACATTTCGATGATGTGCGAAAATTGCTGATTGTCCTCGACAGGCTTGTGGACGCAGGCAACTCTGTCACCGTCATTGAGCACAATCTGGACGTCATTAAAACCGCAGACTGGATTATTGATCTGGGACCCGACGGCGGCCCTGGCGGTGGCAGTATCATAGCGCAAGGTACGCCGGAAGAGATACAGAAGGTAAAAGCTTCGGAAACCGGTAAGTACCTTAAAGATGTGCTAAAAACGACAAAAATCAAAAAGTAAAGACGAGGTAAATTATGAGCAAACCAATTGAAGCGGAACAAAAATACGCAAATCAATCCGTGCTCATCACTGGCGGAGGCTCTGGCATAGGGTTGGCCATCGCAAAGCGATTTGCAAGCATGGGCGCGAGGACCCTGATTATAGGCCGCTCAGAATCACGCTTAGAGCAGGCGGTTAACGAGATCGAGTCCGTCAACCCAGGCGGACAACACTTATTTGTGGCCGGCGATGTTTCAAACGAAACAGTGATCAAGGATGCAGTAGCAAAAGCCAATGGTGTAGCACCTCTTACGGTTGCTGTAGCTAACGCAGGTACAGGGGGGCTTTCACCCGTGATCGCCACTGAGGCTGATCATTTTGATGATATTATGCGAACCAATTTACGCGGCACTTTTCTTGTTTTCAAACACGCGGGCCGGGCGATAGCAAAAACAGGCGGTGGCGCGATGTGCGGGATATCCAGCATTGCCGGTACTAACACCCATCGTTTCATGGCGCCCTATTGCGTCAGCAAAGCCGCGATTGATATGTTAATTAGAAACACCGCTGACGAATTAGGTATAGGCAAAGTTAGGGTTAATGGCGTCAATCCGGGTTTGGTAGAAACTGAACTTGCTTCAGGACTTTTAAGCGATGAAAACGTTTACAACGATTACCTCGATTGTATGCCTATCAGAAGACATGGACAGGTCGAAGATATCGCCAATGCCGTAGAGTTTCTGTGTAGCCCCGAGGCGACATGGATTACCGGTGTGAACCTTGCTGTTGATGGCGGCCATCACCTTAGACGAGGCCCTAACGTCGAGCCATTTGCCAGAGCACTATTTGGTGACGAGGCCGTTGACCTTTAGTGCCTAAAGCCAGATCCAAACCCATGCGCGCCCAACGTAAAACGCACAGCCCAAAAGAGCGAAAACAAATTTCTTTGTGATGTGACAATAATTCTATGGGGGGATTTACAAAGTACCCGTAGCCCTCTTAGAGGTTTGCAGTCTTTAGGTCATATCCGCTACAGTGATGTTTACATTCTTTACCCGCGATTAAATAAAACTATCCATGCCCGACTATGACCCAGATGAAGTAGAGATTCGACCAGCCGCAACGGTCATGCTGATTGCAGACCGACCTGATCTGCAGGTCTTTATGATGGAGAGAAATGCCAACATCGTTTTTGCCGGAGGTATGTGGGTATTTCCCGGCGGTCGTGTCGACGCCACCGACAGCCCGCTTAAATTTCAGGCATTAAGTACCCATCGATCAGATGAAGAGGCCAGTTCACTGATGGGACTCGATAAGGGCGGCTTGAGTTACTACATTGCAGCAATTCGCGAATCATTTGAGGAAGCGGGTATTTTGCTAGCACTGGACAAAGACTCTCATGAACCATTGAGTCTTGCGGGTAAGCAGAACTCAGCGCGTTTTAATGTCCACAGACATAATGTGAATGCCTCAGCGCGCGACTTTTTTGACATCATCGAAGAGGAAAACCTAATTCTCGATGCCGGAGCTATGCATTACATTGCGCGCTGGATCACCCCCAAAGGGCCGCCTCGACGGTACGACACGCGGTTTTTTATCAGCCGAATGCCTGAAAACCAGATACCGTTACATGATGATAACGAGCTGGTCCATTCCGAGTGGATATCACCTCTCGAAATACTTAAGAAAGTCGAGGCTGAAGAAATGGTGCTGATGAGTCCGACACTGCGCATGGTCAAATCACTGTCTTTGTTTAAAAATGCGGATGATGTGATAGCCGCAGCTTCGGCAAACCTGTCAGATCAAAGGGTCAAAGTAGACAAGAATAACAATCTTGTCTTACCCGGAGACTCATTCTACGATGAAGCCGATGAAGACATTGAGTTTGGTTTCACAAGACTGCGCCCGCTGTAACCAGCCTGCGACTTTTTTTGAAAAGCTAAAGCTTAAAAAAGCGACATGACCAGACTGACACCGCCAACAGATCATGACTACATTGTTTTAGGTATCGGCGGTGTGGGCAGCGCTGCGCTTTACCATCTGGCAAAACGCGGGGCTGATGTTCTCGGTATAGACCAATACCCACCGGGGCACGACAAAGGCAGCTCTCACGGTGACAGCCGCTTGATACGTCTCGTTTATTTTGAGCACCCCGACTACGTACCCCTACTCCGAAGTGCTTTTGAGCTCTGGCGAGCACTGGAAGTAGACTCTGGAGATGAACTGTTAAAGATGACGGGCCTGCTACAGGCCGGCCCCGCTGAGGGTGAAGTCATCACGGGGCTATTAAAGGCCGCTCAAATACATAATCTAAAAATGGAACAGCTCACTTCCGAAGCGGCAAACAGACGATTTCCGGGTATCAACTTAAAAGCAGAACAAACGGCCATTTTCGATGAGAATGCTGGCATCCTGAAAGTTGAGGATTGTGTCAAGACCCATGTCAAGCTTGCTCAGAAACACGGCGCTCGACTGAAATCCGGTCAAGCCATAGGCTGGGAGCAAGAAAAGAACAGAATCAGTGTCAGCGTGGGCGAAGAGACGCTCTACTGTCAGAAATTGGTTATCACACCTGGTGCCTGGGCGGGAGACTTACTGCCGGCGTTAAACCCTTTTCTCGAAATTCGTAGAAAGACGATGTTCTGGTTCGACAAGCATTTACCCCAACATCAACTTCATAACAATTTTCCGGTTTTCTTCGTAGAAGACGAGGGCCATAATTTTTATGGTTTCCCTGCGATGGATAAAAAAGGCGTTAAGATGGCGGACCATCAAGGTGGTGAAGTTATTTCCTCGCCAGCCGAACTGGGCGACTCGCTTGACGCTTCTGCATTACTGAAAACCGTAGGTGCACTCGCACAATACCTTCCAGATGTCGGTGACCATCTAGCACATTACACCAACTGCATGTACACCATGAGCCACGACGAGCACTTTATCGTAGGGCAGTATCCAAGCAGTGCTAATGTTCATTTTGTCGCGGGTTTATCCGGACATGGGTTCAAGTTCGCGACTGTCCTTGGACAAATCATGGCTGACTTGTCGATGACGGGGAAAACCCAACATCCTATATCCTTTCTGGACCCAGATCGTTTCCAGATCTGACTTATGTGAAGTGGCTCGAAACCGAGTCAATAGAGTATACTCTAAGCGTTCCTTCTGAGGAGAATGCCGATGCAAACCTGTACCCTTCGCCAATACGTGCTCTGAACATGCTGAGTGCGTCTGAACGACGATACAAGGAGTCTCGCCAGTTGATAGATGTCGTTGGCATGCTCAATCCTGTCGCGACGTGGGTAAACCCCGAAGGTCTGACATCGAGGAGCCCAAGGTGAATCAACGCCAGCTCGTAGTAACCCTGGTCACCCTGATCTTCTTGGTTGCGGTAGTTTATCTCTCACCCGACGATGGCGATCAGCCAACATCCGGTAGACAGGTTTCCAATACTTCCATGAGCTCGCCCATCTCCGGGAAGGGTGATCAAGCCAAACCAGCAGCCGAATACGTCGATGTAAAACTCAAGAAAAAACGATTCTTCGAATACCTCCTACCCATGATCACCATCACAAACGCGCAGGTGCTCCAAGAGCGCCGCAAACTATTGACGCTGCACAAGCGCCACACTGACAGCGCTGCGCTGTCTTTAAGCGATCTGTCGCAACTCACAGTGATCAGTAACAAATACAAACTGACATTCGATAGCCAAGAGGAAATGACAAATCCTCAAACCCATATTGAAAACTTACTGACAAAAGTCGACCTTATTCCAGCTTCACTCATACTTGCGCAATCCGCAAACGAGTCTGCATGGGGTACTTCGAGATTTGCTATGGAGGCAAACAACTACTTTGGCATGTGGTGTTTCACCCCAGGTTGTGGCGTCAAACCTGCCAGACGCACACCCGGTCTGACTCATGAAGTCGCTAAATTCGATTCTGTTCAGGCAGGTGTTTCCAGTTACGTACTTAACCTGAACACCAACACAGCTTATACAGAACTTAGGCAGATTCGCACTAACCTAAGACTAGCCAATGCTGAAATCACCGGATTAGCGCTGGCCGAAGGTCTGGAAAGATACTCCGAGCGCGGCCAAGCCTATGTTGAGGAAATTCAATCAATGATTCGTTTTAACAAACTAGAAGCATTCAACTAGACTCTTATTGATTGAGATTTCCCGAATAGCGGAACCTAAATCCAAAGAACCATCTCAAGCAGTTACGGTTAATCTACCTCTAAAAATTTTGTCACCCATCATCCACAATGAAACGAATTAACGTCTTCATCGCAGTGAGAAATCTCCAGTGCTCAAGTCGATAAGGACTGTTCCTGCATATGAAAAAACAGCCGCCAAAGCGTCGCCGCAACCAAGGCATGGTCTATTTCCCCGGCGACTAGCATCTCTTTAGCCCGCTCAACACTCAGCAACACAACTTCTGTTTGCTCTGTCTGAGTATTCTGAATCTCTCGCACCAATTCAGCACCACGGCCCACATAGGTAAACAGTCGATTGGATTGAATTGCTGGATTTGGATTCAATACGCCCAAAGACTCAATTTCTGAAACTTCATACCCGGTTTCTTCCAAGCACTCCCTAGCGGCGGCAATACCCGGTTGTTCCCCCATGTCGACCATACCCCCCGGAATCTCTATGGTGATACTCTCACTCCCGTGTCGATATTGACGAATACAGACAATCTCACCCGCATCAGTCATCGGCACAATATTTACCCAATCTGCGGTTTCCAAAAAATAGAATGAATGTTCCTTACTTGTTAGCGGAGACACCGCCAGACCCTCATTGACGCTGAAGATTCGGCAATCCGCCAGCACCTTATGTTGTTTCCGTGGCCAGGGTTTTATATCGCTCACATTGCTTTCCTTAATATGTCTTAACAAACGCTAGTTACTATTTTCTAATCTCGATAACCAATAATGGCTATCAAATGAATCGTCACCCACAAGGTGGCGCCAAAGTTTGATGCGATTGACAATCTCCAGTCGACTTTCATCCATTGGGAACCACTTTTCCGGTAATTCAAAGATCGTCTGTATTCGATCTCTATGAGTATAGGCATCCGGATCAAATATCGCTTTAGGGCCAACTGACTTTTCATCCAGATCCGAGATGTCCCACAATTTCACTTGCTTCTCTGTGGCGTTAAGCCGAATTTTGAACATGTATCTGGGTTTATCGGACTGATTTCTGCCGCCACCGTGCCAGATGCCATGATGCATGACCAATAGGGTGCCCGCTGGACAAATCACATGCTGTTGTCCCTTTACATTCTGATAACGCGCGATAGCCATTTCGTTTACCCGCCGAAAGTGACTTCCCGGAATGTATCGTGTTCCACCCATACCCTTCGTGATTTCGTGGGGGTAATACATTAACTGGATATCAAAATTCGTCCGGGTATCAATGATTGAATCTGCATGAGTATATTGCGCCGTATTTTGATTCGGCGGACAGTGATGAATAGCATGATGATCAAATAGCGGATCTTTGCCTACAAGTGACCGGATAATCCCTCTGACAGACGGCAAATCAAGCAACTGTCTAAGCGCCGGCTGGTCAACGTAACATTCAGACAGCGGCGTACCGGGAGGATAACTATGCACTTCAGAGTCTCGGATGAGCAGCCCATCTTGCGCCCCGCCGGCTTCAATAGCAGAGAGAACAGTGTGATTGATAGATTCGGGCACAAGTGCGTCAAATCGCAGAAAACCCCTTGCGACAAATAAAGCCATTTGTTGCGTCGTTAAAAGATCACCCATGCTTACTCTACCTCTACCAGCTGCTCCAACACGATCTCAAACGGAAGAAAAGACGTATTGTATTCCGCGCCCGGATAAGGCTGTACAAGTTGTGAGATTTGTATCACCCGCCACCCATCTAGCATTGCCTCGAGACCCGTCTTATATGGCGGGTCATCTAAGTCACCGGGGTGATGAAACTTCTTGCCGGTACCGTCATAAGTCGCCCAACCAACGACTTCCGAATCAAGCGCCGACGATTTCGTGTATAACACCATAACGATTTGACGTTGTTTCATTGGCAGTCACTATCGTGCAGAAAAAAATCGAGAAGTTTACTCGAGAAGCTTTCGACACCTGTTTTTATATATGTACGTAAGACGGGACACATTCTCATAATTGCGATTGATCTTGTTTTCCATCTGATTCAAATTATATTTCCACGACTCTGAAAATACGGCTTCGACTTCAGTTTCGATTTCGGTATCGATTTCGGTAT
>CAJXBG010000140.1 GCA_913050215.1 uncultured Gammaproteobacteria bacterium | reverse complement strand
AAGCAAAATTCTTGCTGCGCCTCAACGTGGTCCCACATCTGCGTGATCGTTTCTTTCTGCGACTCTACACGTTCACGCAAACCCAACAAGGCTTCTTTATTACGACTCGCTGAATCATAGACTTCTTCTAGACTATCTAGATTATTTTGCGCTTTTTCGAAAACCGCTTCGTGCTGTGCCAGGTTTTCTGCACTCAACTCGTCGACGCTGTCTATTTGACTCAGCGTGTCTATGTAGTCTTGTTGAGCACAATGATCACCCTCGACGAGTGAGTCTTGATTATATTCGAGCAATTTATCATTGGTCTCCAAGATTTCACCAATCATGCTAACCAACTGCGCGTTAATGTTGGAGAGTTTTTGGTTAATATCTAGCACCGCCTTATTCAAGCTTGATCTTTTATCGAGATAATCTAATTCTGCCTGATCAACGACGCCTCTGGTCACCTCATCTGAACAACCTGCCTGAGCACTTTGGTGCTGTAGAATCACCTTCTTATTTCGCACAATCGCTTGGCAAGCATCGTTTAATAATTGCCTGCTTTCATTGAAAGCCGCATTAGCCAACTCCATGCCAACATGGGTATTTTCAGCAATTCTGATTCTGTTGGTATAGGCGCGTAGCTTGTTAGCATCAACGAGCGCTTCTAGCTCGTAATAGATGTAGGCTACCTGTTTGGTAATCTTAGCGGGGGGCTTGTTCATATCCGATCCTGGACAACTAGAGAGATTCCTTCCTTCAAGTTATCATAGTTTATTTGACTCTACATTAAGAATGTCTTCGAAATTGTCGCCTGCGGACAAATCGTCGTTGAGGTTATCTGCATTTTTGGCATGACTGCCAGCATATAGCGTTGTTAATCCCGCCGGTGAGACCCCGACTAAAATTTCTTGTTCGCCATATTCAATGACTAATATCGAATGTTTTGAGTCAATGGCCAATTTCTGCCGAACGCCAAGGGTTTGCGCGGTACCAACATCCATCTTATTGTATCGAAACTTCATCGCCCACACGGCCGCCACGATCATTCCAGCGACGAACAGCAAGGCGATGGCGACTCTAACAATGTAGCCCGAATCAATTCCTTCCGGCATCACCAATTACGCCGATCGAATTCTTTCAAGCGGACTCACGATTTCAAGCACGCGGATGCCAAGCTTGCTTCCGGCCATGGTCACGACCTCACCCTTCGCTATCACACTGTCGTTGACCTTGATATCCATCAAATCGCCCTCTGATCGATCGAGTTCTAGCACCGTACCCTGAGCCACCGCCATCAGCTCTCTTAACTTCAACGTTGCCTTACCAACCTCAACATTCAACACTATGGGAATGGAGAGGACAACGGAAGAATCTATGACGCTACCAGTCTCAGCATCCTTAGCGTCAACGCCTTCTTCTCCATCTTGGCCTTCAGTTGTCTCGCTCATCTATCCTTCCCTTTCCATTATGTTATCTTCTATTTTGATCGCTACTTTCGATCCCTTGATACCAACATTCGCTTCATAAAGCGGAAACCCATTGACCTTAACTTGAGCCGTTTCAGGAGGATTAAAAGAAAGTATGTCGCCTTCAGATAATTTAGAGAGTTGCTCAACGGTAGTTTCTAGGTGACCGCCTGAGACCAACAAATCAAAATCAACGTCACCGACGCTGCTATGTAGACGCGTCAGCCAATTTTCGTCTGCCTCTTGTGATTGAATACGACTCCTCAACACGTCTCTTTGTAAATTCAGGCTTTGATAGGTGTATACAACGTCAATGTAAGGATCAACAGACTCATCTTGAAGTTTGAGCGCAAAGCGATTAACCACAACAGACTCATCGTCTGCAGCAATGTTAGCAAATAGGGGGTTGATCTCCCTGTTGATGGGTCGAATATCGACCTCGACATACGGCGACCATGCTTCTCGCATTGACTGAAAAATCAGGTCACATAGCGCATCAATGATTGCGTTTTCATTTGATGTGAACGGCCGTTCTTCAGTGACGGTCAACGGCCGAGCCTGCCCCCCGTACCAGTTATCCAGACAACTGAATATCACCTGCGGGTGTATGATAAACAGGATTTCTCCCTTTAAAGGGCTCATTTCCGTGATGTTAATGGAAGCCGGAGAGTGCACACTATGAATATACTCGTCGTACTTCATCAACTTCGGCTCTGCAACTGCCATTCGAGGATTGTAATCGAGTTCAGTTAGCAGTCTGTTGCGAAAAAACCGGTGGAAACGTTCGTTAATTTGAAATATTGCTGTTGAACTGCCGCCCAGGCTTTCCTCATTACGAGCGATCGCAAAGGTTTCAGCATCAACATTTGCATTAAAGATATCTGAATCAAGCCGACCACTCGCGACCATATCCTCAATGGCGGCGAGTTCATCATCAGATAGCAGGGATGCGTCTTTTTCCGACATCGGATTACCTATTGAACAATAAACTCAGAAAAATAGGCTTCCTCAATAGGAGAAGCCGTTGTTTTTTCGTACTTCTCTAACGTCTCGTTAATAACGAGCTTTACTTCTTCTAATAAATTGTCTTGCCCATCCAGCGCTTGTAGCTCTTCTAAACGCACGCTTCTTAACACTTTCAATATCTGGGCCCTGATGCCAATCAGATGTCTAGGCACCCAACCTTCTGCGCCTTCTTCATCGTTAAATAGTGTGTCTTTGTCATGATAAGTACTAATACCTATCTTTACTTGAAGCACTTTTTTTGATCCGCTCACATTGACCGTAAAAGGATCGACGAAATTATAGTAGCTAATAAGAAACTTCTGTTCAATATCAGCAGACATAGGCCCAGGCGCTACTGCCAAGGCGGCATCAGTGTCTTCCATCTCTGCTTCCATTTCCTGCAGCGTCACTTCGGGGTCTTCATCAACTGGCTTTTCGTCAAAAAATCCAGTGAAAAACAGGGTGCCAAGGATACTCCCGGCGACCAAAACCAATACCGCTACTACGATCAAGAGGATTTTCAGTATCCCTCCTTTTCCTCCTTCGGCATCTTCCGTCTCAACTTCCGACATTACAAACCCTCCTAATTACGGGTGCTCACTCTGGTTACATTATACGTAGATATTGAGGTTCCCGATACCTAAACCCCTACCTTCAACTTTTTCAGTCGCTTCATCGAGAAGATCCATCACCAGTTCAACAGTAGCATCATTTTCGTCATCAGGTTTTTCCTTTGTATCTTGTTTTAAATCAGAATGGCTGTCGACATTGACATTCACCATCTGATCATTTTCTAGCATTTCCTTAAGCATCAACCGTAATTTGGGCAGGCTGTCTTGTAATAGTTGTCGCGTCGTCTCTTCTGCTGCAACGATTTTACCTTCCAAACCTCCTTCATCATAAGCGATAGTCACGCCAATCTCCCCTAATGATGCTGGTCGCAACTTTATATTCAAGTTCCAATTATCTTGCTGAACCCCGGCGATAATTCTATTCGCCACTAATTCACCAAATCTCTGAGTCAGACCTTCATATTGCAAGGATTTATCAGACGTGCTCTGCAGTTGTGGTTGGAGCTGCATCTCTCGAAGCACCGACCTAAACTCAACTCTGCTTTCTATATTTTGTACGTTGACCTTGTCAGATACTTCTAATGTTGAACCATTCGGTCGCTTGGAGATGCCATAGGTGCCTGGAAGCGCCGGTTTTTGACCTTGATAGCCCGTCGAATTTAGGTCCTGCCGTGCTGACGGACTCATCATGCTCAAATTTCGAGCGAGCGCCTCAGCGGCCATGTTCTGTTTTGGATTAACACCATCAGAATATTCTTTCCCTCTGAACCCTTTCTCACGAGCATCTGATGAGAGAACCTCTGCGGACAAACGCGATGATTTGAGCATCTGTTGTTCCTCCAGCGGTTTTTCAGCGCCGGAACTAATCAGGCCTGGCTTGGTTGACTCACCGTTGCTCGCCATGAATTGAGGTCCGTTGGCTTTTCTTTCTGAGTAAGAATCTCTGCTGAGTAACTGTTCACTTTTCAGCCCTACCTCTTCACGGCTTGAAATGAGCTCCCTTGACACAGCTGAAGATCCTTCAGGGGCCGATGGCATCGACGCGCCTGAAGGAATTTCCCTCGGCATGGTATTGAATTGAGACAACCAAGAGGCGGTTTGACCTACAACCGGCACTGGCTTATCTAATGCGGCGGTTTGGCCTTGGACCGGCAATACTTTGTCCAATACCGCAGCTTGTGCTGCATTCGGCACTGGCTTATCTATAACCGGCGGTGCTTTGTCCAATACCGTAGTTTGTGCTGTATTCGGCACTGGCTTATCTAATGCGGCAGTTTGGCCTAGAACTAGCGATGCTTTATCCAATACCGCAGTTTGTCCTGTATTCGGCACTGGCTTATCTAATGCAGCGGTTTGGCCTTGGACCAGCGATGGCTCGTTTACAGGCCCTGCTTTGACTGTTGACGCGAACTGTTTAGCAGCGAGATAGTCCTTGTCGACGCCTGCCAAGCCAGCACCCGCCTGCACAGGTCGTTGGATTTGCTCAGCTAATGAAGATTCTGTCTTGCCTATTGCGCCGGGACTCCGGGCAGTCAACATTTCAGCGGATGGGAACGGCTGCTGATTGAGCCCCATTTCACTGGAGGTGGGTGCCTTTAAAGCGTTAGAAGCGGCAAACGCCTGCTCATTCGCGGTTTGTTTTGGGGCTATTTGTTTTTGGGCTATTTGTTGACTGTAAACACCATAGTCAATTTCTGCGCGGGGATTTTTATTTGGCAAGGCAGAAACCATCTCTTCTGACCGAACGCCACGCAGCGCCGATTCATCTTTTTCAGTATCCGTTGTCCTGCCACGATCAATGACCTCGTCAACCGCACTTTGACGCATGATGAACTGTTTCAAACTATTTTCTGAAACCGCACTAACGGGTGCCGTGAGAATGACTTTTCCCAGTGACAGTCCACGTTGGTGTGCAACCAGAGTCGGCAATATCTTGCCAAAAGGTTGCTGAACTTCAGATATCTGTTGCCTAAGCTCTCCGCTATCTGAATTTCTAGCATCCGCGATTGTTGCTAGGTCTTTTTGGAAACCATCTCCTGGCTTTTGATCAACTGGGGGCGACATACGACTAGCCTCATTAGCGAGACCGGAATATATGTCTTTAAAATCAATACCTTGCTGAGTTTCTTTCGGTCTTGATAAATCAACGGGGATTTCATTTTTCCCGTCTGCCACGTTCAGCAAGCTGGAGGAATGAATAATATTACTCATCTGTTTGGCCTGTGCTCAATTTACCTACAATTGAATGCAACAACTATGCCAAATCAACAGGTTAGGAATGAGATTCGCGTTGTAGCCAACTCATTGTGGCATGCTGGTCGGCCTGTTTTTGCTCTTCTTGCCGATCTTTCAGTGCACTGGCTTTGAGTTCTTTTTCACCGAGGATTGCATATTTTTTCACGTCAACCTGACGATCAGCACAGTGTTGTTTGGCTTGTCTCAAATGTTTATTAAGCTCTAGCCTTCTTGCTGCAGAGTGCCTAAGCGCCTCTTCGATTCTGCCAATAAAATTAATGGACGTCGTCAATTCTACAATCGCTATGTCTTGGCCTGAATCAGCTTGATTCAACTTTGTCAGGTACTCGTTCTTCATCTCCTGCATCTTGACCACGCTGGCTTCAAGATTCGCGAGCTCCTGCTCGGTATCCGCCAGCGAACGCAACGCATGACTGAGCTTATCTTTCTCTATGTTACCGAGATATTCCCAGATTTTTGATGTTGACCGACTAGCCATCAATCGCCTCTTTCATTTCTGTTAACGATTGCTGAAATTCAGCAGGTTCGTGCATCGACTGTCTCAAAAACTTCAAATTCTCTTCCCTGAGCGATATGGCTTTATCCAAATCGAGATTGGAGCCCCTTTGATAGGCACCTACCTGAATAAGATCCCTGTTCTGTTGATATATCGCCCAATAGCGCCTAAAACTTGAGGCCAATTTTAAATGTGCCTCGCTGGCCAACACGGGTAGCAGCCTGGAAACAGACCCTGAGAGGTCAATCGCCGGGAAATGCCCCTCATCCGCGAGCTCGCGCGTTAACACGATCTGGCCATCTAAAGAAGCTCTGGAGATATCGACAATGGGGTCATTTAAATCGTCCCCTTCGGCCAACACAGTATAAATCGCCGTGATAGACCCTTCGTCTTTCGCACCCGTGCCCGTTCTCTCAATCATTTTTGGGATCAAACTAAATACTGAGGATGGATAACCTTTAGTCGTTGGAGGCTCTCCCACCGCCAGCCCTATTTCTCTCTGGGCATGCGCTACTCGAGTTAAGCTATCAACCAGGAGTAATACGTTTTGACCCTTTTCTTTAAAGTGTTCCGCGTAACAATGCGCCAAATTAGCCGCTCTGATTCGCAATAAAGGCGAATTATCTGCTGGCGCCGCAATAACAACTGCGCGCCGAAGCCCTATATAGCCAAGCGTTTGCTCTATAAATTCTTTTACCTCTCGACCTCGCTCACCAATTAAGCCGATGACGATCACATCAGCCTGTGTGAATTTAGTCATCATGCCCAGCAATACAGATTTACCCACCCCGCTACCCGCGATTAAGCCGATACGTTGGCCACAGCCGATGGTGAGCAATGCGTTGATCGCCCGAATGCCGACGTCAAGCACTTGATCAATGGGTTCCCTCGACATCGGGTTAATTGGCTCACTAATCAACGGTCTTTGGGTCAATTCGCGCGGCGGCGAGAGTCCATCTAGCGGGTTACCGTAAGCATCTAATACCCGGCCCAATGCTCCGTCACCCACGAAGGCCGAGTCAGAGGACGCGCGTAATGTCACTCGGGCACCAGGTTTCAATCCAATGGTGCCTTGGAAAGGCATCATGTAGATCAAGTCGTTACTAAAGCCAACCACTTGCGCCTCAACACGGCTTCCATCACTTTTCTCCACACTGCATTGCGAGCCCATGGGTGCGTCCAGGCCACTTGCTTCAATCGTCATGCCGACAATTCGGTTCAAGTGACCAAATCGAACCACCGGCGGCTCGATTAAACGATCTTGAAGATCAAGAAACCGCTGCACCGCTAATTCACTCATGAGGATCTATCTCGTTATCACTCATTCCCAGCGAATCGTTAGGTAAGACTACTTCCGTATCCGAGCCTGAGGCTGAGGATGAGCCTGGGGATGAATGAGGGTTGTTGGGACTCGATAGGTTCGAAAGATGATTATTTGATGGCGCATAGTTCAGGAGTTGTTGCGCTAGCTCAGCGATTCTTTGGTCAATATTATCTTCGAACCCGCCATTACCATACATCACCGAGACTGACCCCGGTTTCAAAGTGCGATCAAATTCAAATTTGTAGTTCGGATAACGACTTTCCATATCTAATGTTTTAATCAGATCTTTCCATTCATCAGCGATGAAAAAAGTCGCAGAGACTTGTCCCTCCTCGGCAACCTGATTGATGACGGTCGTCAAAAAGCGATCAATAACCTCACGATTGCTCGTCAATTCAGATCGCGCGATCATTTCACCTAGCGCAAGCGCTAACTGGCTCAGTTGCGAGGTAAACTCGCTAGAAAAATTCAGATTATGCTCGAGCGCTTCAAAAAAAGCCTTTTGACCGTCCTTTGCCGTTTGAATTTTCAACTCAAACGATTCTTCAAGTCTCTGCTTGGCGGCATTTTCACCTTCAAGACGAGCCCTGTTGATGGTTGCTTCCAATTCCTCTTCCGAAATCGAAATCAAGCTCGGCGCAGCGTCCTCTATTGGAATCACCGCAGCGTCATCTTCGGGATTAACCGGCAATACATCAGTGCTAACAGATTCTGCGACAGACTCAGGTTCGGGTGCCTGGCTTTCGGTGACCGAATGCCAACTCGTGCTGGTAAACGCACCTTCAACCTTGTCTTTCAGACGTTTTTCTACAAAACCACCAACGTCTTTGACCTTTTTAGCCCACAGCCCTCCTTCCGAAAATTCTTGATTAGACAAAATCACCACCTTCTGGAGAAGCAAGAATCAACTCGCCTTTATCCTGAAGTTTCCTTGCCTGCCTGATGATTGATTTACGTGCAGTATCAACCACAGATATTGCGAGCGGCGGCATCATATCCATCTCGTCTTGGAACATCTCCGCTTTGTTCTTAGACATATTGCCCTTGAATTTCTCTACCAATAATTCTTCAGCCCCTTTAAGCGCTGTTCGTATTTCTTCCTCATCAAAATTATTAATCATGGTTTGGATATCTCGGTCCGCCAGGTCAACGAGATTCTCGAAGTCAAACATATTGTCTTCAATCGCCATCACCAGCTCTTCATCCATTGAGCGCATTAACTCAAAGATTTCACTCGCGTCTTCCGATTTTGTTTTATCCATGATTTTTGCTGCGACTCTCAGCCCACCTAATTGTGCGGATGAGATCGAAGTCGATTCAGAGAACTTCGACTGCATGACTTTTTCTAACTGCGCCAAGGCCGATTCAGAAATAGTATCCAACGTGGCCAGACGACTGATCACCGTGGTCTTCATGTCTGAGGGAAGATAGCTCAACACATCTGTCGCGGTGCGCTCGTCGAGCATCGCGAGTATTATTGCAATGACTTGGGGGTGTTCACCACCGACCATATCGGCGATTGCCCTGGGCGCCATCCAATCCAGCATTTCAAGCCCGGAAGACCTTGCTGCAGGATCAACTTTTGCGAGCACAGTGGCCGCCTTTGATTCTCCTACCGCTTGCAGAAGCACTTTTTTAACGTAGCCGGGGCCTTCCAAGCCGAGGTCTGTAAGCCCCTGCAAATTATTCAGAAATTCATCAACGACCGCGACCACTATTGGTTGAGGCACGTCACTGACACTAATCATCGCCCTGGAAACAGAGGTCACTTGCGTTGGTGACAAGGTTTGCATCACCGCTGCAGCACCTGCTTCTTCAAGCAAAAACATTACGATTGCCGCTTTCTCTGTGGCGGTTAGCTGTTGAAACGCAAATTCAAATTCTGCGGGTAAACCGTCACCTTCTACTTCATCTATTGCTAGTTCTGCCATTTCGTCCTCCTAGCTACAACCAAGCTACTCATCAATCCAGCGTTTCAATAAATTGGATACTCGACCTACATCATCTTTCACAAGAA
>CAJXBG010000139.1 GCA_913050215.1 uncultured Gammaproteobacteria bacterium | reverse complement strand
TTCTCTCTTGCTAAAATAGCAACGCCATGTCGAAACTTTCCTAGTTCGCTAGTGGTTGATCGTGTGCCTTCCGGAAAAATACATATGTGTTTTTCTTTGTCCAGCAACGTTTTAGCATAGTCCAGAGATTTTGACCCACCACCTCTGATGATAGGAAAATTGCCCAGAGCAAGGGACTGATACCAAGGCTGAAGAATTAGCTTCTCTTTGCCTTTCACGAACCAGCGATCAGCAGCTGCACCAAAGAACAGGTTGTCTTGAATTTCAGTTGGCAGCGCAGACATGATCACAGGCGTATCCATGTGGCTCTGATGGTTAGGTACGAAAATTGCCGGGCCCTGAATCCTGGATAAATTGTCACTGCCGAAAACAGTTAACGGATGGCAGTATTTATCAGACCACCTGAGATACTCTTTACGCCGAAACATTCGGCGAACGAGTTTGGCCCACGTCTGGGTTTGAAAGGGATGGGGGCCGCTGAATTCTGGATTGGTCGCTTGGTATTTCATATCTCTCTCCGGTATATCAATTTACTATGTTAGAGCATCGCTGATTTTCCTTCCGTGCTCACGAGAGACATTGCAAATGTGGTGCCAACCTAGATGAGTGCGGTTTTATGCACTGCCTACAGCGTTTAGTTGGCTTTGAATACGGATTTAGGATTTGCATTGCACAACAAAGATGCTTTTCAATAACCGTTTGAGCAATTAGGGTGCAAGAAAATATGCCATTGAAAATACAAAAGCGGAGCGCTACTCAATGACGATTCAGAATTATTCCCAAGCGGCTGAAAACAATCGAGCGCCTATCTTGGAACAGCTAACGATATTATTTGATCGCGAAGGTGTTGTGTTAGAAATCGGCAGTGGTTCAGGGCAGCACGCGCTGGCATTTTCGAAGTACTTACCTCACCTCACCTGGCAACCCGCCGATCAAGGTGAGTATTTCTCTGGATTGCTCGCAAATATCGCTGCTGCCGGAGCCAAAAATGTATTGTTACCTGTTTATTTGGATGTGCAGGAACAGTGGCCGGAAGCCAGCTATGACTACGCTTACTCAGCGAACGTTTTGCACATCATGCCGGACAAGCTAATGGCACCATTTTTTGCCGGTGTCGGCAAGATTTTGAAAGCAGGCGGCCTGTGCTGCCTCTATGGCCCGTTCAAATACAAGAAAAAATTTACCTCTGAATCAAACGCCAACTTTGATCTGTGGCTAAAAAACAACAACCCTCTCAGCGGAATTCGAGACATCGAGGTCGTCGTTGCTCTCGCCGAACGTAACGCATTGTCGTTGTTACATGACCGCGAGATGCCAGCCAACAATCAATTGCTGGTTTTTAAAAAACAAACAACGCGCAGTGAGGTGGTAAAAAACAGTTATTGAGAAGATAGACCTTCGAGGATGCTCTAGGGCGGCACATTTCTCGACTACCTAAGGCTGACCTTTGCCAAAGGAACCATAAGACCTGGGACATCTGTTCTTGTGCAATATACCGCTCCTGCTTTGTCCGTGCCCATACCCTCTGACCCAGATACGATAAATAGCGTACGCAGGTCTTCCCCACCAAAACAAACGCTGGTGCACATGGGCTGAGGAATTTCAATGAAATGGGATGCAGAACCATCGGGATTAAACACGCTCACACCGTGTCCCCCACCTGCCAGCGCTACCCACACTCTGCCATCGGCAGACACGACTAAACCATCCGGCCCGCCCGTGTCGACTTTGGCAAAAAATCGCTTTTCTCCCAGTGTTCCATCGTCTTCGACTGCATACTGATAAACCGTTCTTCTGATGGAATCTGAGTGATATAGCGTTGCGCCATCCGGGGAGAACGCCAGCCCGTTATTCAGTCTGATATCTTCGGCCACTATCCTCGAACTGCCGTCGAGATCAATGAGGTACAAATTACCCGTTGCGGCGGTCCGCTCACCTGCCACCAGGGGACTTGAGGACAAAGAACCGGCGTAAATTCTGCCACTGTTATCCGTTGTCAGGTCGTTAAAACCAACAACGCCCGCAGCGGTATCGCGATCAAGCAGGATATTGGTCTCACCACCACCAAAAGGCTTAAACGCGATGTTTCGACCAGAAACGACGAGACCTTGCTGCTCGTGTCTAGCAATACCGCCTATCCCCTTTCTGTGCTCAAGAACCACGGTGACATCGCCACTATTAGATAAAGCATATACGCCACCATCAACAGCATCAGAGAAAATAAGGCCCAGCTTTTCGTCCCAAACAGGTCCTTCAATCAGGTTAAACCCGTCGGCAACTTTTTCCATCGTATCAATATCTCCTCGTTTCTTTCTAACGTAAAGTGCGATTTTAGTTTGCGTTCACCGAGATCTGCGCCGTATCCCTTTTAGTTAGGAAAGCTCTTCGTCTAGCGATGTAATTTTATTCGTTCTAGGCTGTTTTTTAGACCAAGTTAAAACCCTGTTCACTAAGGGGCATTGATCGAACTCTTGTCCCTGTTGCCGCAAAAATGGCATTGGTGACCGCGGGCGCGAGCGGCGGCAATGCAGGCTCACCTAATCCGGTTGATCTATTATCGCTCTGAATGAAATGGACGTTCACTTCCGGCGTTGCGGCTATCCTCATCACCGGATAAGTGTCGAAATTGTCCTGTTGAATAATGCCATCTTTCATCGTGATCTGCTGCATCGCCATGGTGCTGAGACCATCGATCACAGAACCTTGCACCTGACTTATCGCACCACTCATATTGATAATCGGACCTACATCAACGGCCACAGTCACTTTATGGACTCTAAGATTGCGATTTTCATCAACCGATACCTCCGCAACTTCAGCAACATGTCAGCGACATGGGCCGCGTGGCAGAAGTAGAAAGAAAAGCCGAGTCCTGTGCCGACGGGCATTGACCTGCCCCAACCTGATGCTTCAGCAGCGCGTTTGATAACATCGATCGCGCGACCTGTATTTAAAGTATTAATATCGCCCTCTCGGATCCAGCGTCTTGACCCCATGAGCTCCAGCAAGAACTCGACATGGTCTTTTTCAGCGAGCACGGCGAGTTCATGAAGAAAACTTTGCTCAACAAAAGCATTCGTATTTGCCCCAGGCGCCCGCCAGAAACCACACGGGGTTTGGACCGGCATCATCGTCTGGCTGACCCGCGCATTATCAAGCGCAACCATCGAAAACTCGTTGCCCCCAAGCCCGGAACCGGAAACAGGCTTCCCTTCCTTAGCGAAGCCAATGTAGTGTTGATTCCACGCCACAAGCTTGCCATTTTCATTGATCGCTGCTTTCATATTCTGGAAGCCGCCGACTCTGAAAAAATCATTGTGGATATCATCGGTTCTGGTCCAAGTCAGCTTCACAGGCAAGCCTGAATGGTGTGAAATAGCCATCGCTTCGGAGGCAAAATCGTGTATACCTCGACGACCAAAGCCTCCACCCATTCTGGTAGGGTTGACCTTAACGTTTTCTTTTTTGACCCCCAATATATTTTCTGCAATGTCTTTAACATCCCCTGGATACTGACTCGGGATCCAAAGCTCCATCGCGTCAGGCTCGCTTCCGTTTCCTTTTTTAAAGTGAGCAGTGCAGTTCATGGGTTCCATACAAACATGCGCAACATAAGGAAACTGATAAAAAGATTCCAGTGTCTTGTTATTACTGTCTGTCATTGCTTGATCAACATTGGCACCTTTAAGGGTGATTTCTCCATCACCTTTATCGGCAATTTGCTGTGCCTTTAAAATCATTCGTTCCCAGTCGTCGTGGGAAGCGGCCGATTCATCCCACTTGATCTCAAGCTTTGACTTGGCATTCATCACCGACCAGGTATCTTCACCCACAATCGCGACGCCCCCCTGCACACCCTCCCCAAAAGATCCTGGTGCAATATCGGCTCTGTCGTTAGGCGCAAGGATAAAAGTCTGGGTAATGCCGGGTAGCTTGACGATTTCAGCCTCATTAAAGCTGATAGCTACACCACCTATTCTGGGACATCGTGTATAAGAGGCGTAATGCATACCAGGAATGTCGACATCAATACCGAACTGAGATTGACCCGTCACGATAACGAGGTTATCCACGCCGCCTACGGTTGTGCCAATGATTGTGTACGAGCGTGGATCTTTGAACGATAGCATTTCTGGGTCAGGCAACGGCTGCTTGACCGCAAGCGCAGCGAGTTGTCCGAAAGTCAAACTCTCACCTGAGCTGTGGACCACGATGCTATCTCTGGCTTCGAGTTCCCCTCTATCTACTTCCATGGTTTCTGAAGCTGCGCCAATCAACATTTCACGGGCGGAAGCACCCATTTTCCGCATCGTATCGAAGTTTTCGGGAATGGAGGTGGACCCACCTGCTCCCTGAGATCCAAATTTGTCAGCATCAAGTGGTGCGTCAATCACTTCAACATCAGCCCATTTCGCGCCCATTTCTTCAGCAATAATCATTGGCAGCGCTGTTTTGACGCCCTGACCCATCTCCGGCGTTGCAGAATAAATGGTGATCTTTCCATCGGAGGCAATTTGCACGAACACGTTAAGCTCTTTTGATCCAACGAGAGTACCTAGTTCCTCAGCGCTAACCATTGATACGAAATTAAATTCCAGCATCAAGCCACCGCCAACGAGGGTAGAGGCTTTTAGGAAGTTTCGACGGTCTAATTTGTTGATCGTCATTAGCTGGCACCTCCATTTTCAGCATCAATAGCGTGCGTCTCAGTCTGCTCGTCAGCGCGATAATATGAGGCAGCGGAATGAACAGCAGCGCGAATTCTAATGTAGGTTCCGCAGCGACAATAATTTCCAGCTAACGCCTCATCGATATCGGTGTCTGTCGGCGTTCGGTTATTCGCTAATAGCGCTGCGGCGCTCATGATCTGGCCTGACTGACAATAACCACATTGTGGAACATCGTGGTCTATCCAAGCAGTTTGTAAAGGATGCAAGTTGCCGCCGTCGGCCAGACCTTCAATAGTCGTTACCGACCCTGAAACAGCTGATATTGGCAACATACAGGAGCGCACAGGCTCGCCCTCTACATGCACGGTGCATGACCCACACTGCGCGATGCCACAACCATATTTAGTGCCGGTTAACTTGAGTTTATCGCGCAATACCCACAACAGAGGCATATCCGGGCTCGCTTCAACTATTTGTTTTACAGCATTTACCGTGATTTCATATTTAGCCATCTTTTCGTCAATCCCTCGCTTTGAAATAACGCCTGAGTCGCTGGTCACCAACAATGTCGCGTTTTGGAAAAGTATCCCGCTTACGCTGGTGTTACTTACTAGCTGATAATTATCCGCTCTTTTGCTCTTTTTTCCATAATTCTGCAACAAAAGAACAAACTGACAAAAACTATTAATCCAAAAAACGCACAAAAGACTTACATTATTTGCGGGCTCTTTACGCCAAGCTTACTTTTAGTCTACCGCAATCCACTTTGTTAGAACCAATCCTGGTCAACGCTCATCATGAAGATGAGCGTACCCGAATATGCTTTGTTTGGCCCGAATTCAGAAATTCGCACTACTTGACCAAAGTTTGGAAAGTGTGGTTTTCTCGCGTTATCTTCTAAGAAACCAGAACCCCTCATATTAGGTAAACAAGATGATCAGATTGGTATTCGCACTGCGAAGAAAGCCGACGCTTAGTCGGGCAGAGTTTCAAGACTATTGGTTGAACAAACACGCACCTCTTGTCGCGAGTTTTGCCTCTGACCTTGATATTCTGCGCTATGTTCAAACACATACCCTAACAGACCCGGCAAATGCGGCAGCACAAAAAGCACGTGGCGATATGGAACCGGAATATGATGGGGTTGCAGAATTATGGTGGGCTAGCGAGGCGGACCTAACTGAAAATCTTCGTGAAAATAAAGCAGCACAGAAAGCCGGCGCTGCACTTTTGGAGGATGAGGCTAAATTCATCGACCTGCCAAATTCGCCACTCTGGTTCGCCTACGAATATCCACAGATAAACCCGAGCCCTGAAAATGTGATAGCCAAACCCAAGAGTAATGTCGTACGCGTATTCTTTCCACTTCGCCACCAAAGCCAAATCGACGAGGCAGATGCACGACATTACTGGTTAACACACCACGGCCCTATTGTACGCTCACACGGCCAAGCCACAGGTACACTCTGTTATCGTCAGGTCCATCGCGCTAACTCAGCGTTAGATATCGCGATTCAAACGGCAAGAGATACACAGGTAGATTCTTATTTGGGACATGCCGAGGCATGGATAGATCGCGGTAACGCACCGAGAACAGAGGAAGCAAAAACGGCTAACGCAGCGTTCATTGAAGATGAACACACATTCATTGACATGCACCGTTCAACCATCTTCTTTGGCAAAGAGCACAGCATTATAGACAAGCGTTAATGACCGAAGGCGGCTAATACAGACGAATCCAAGCACTTAGTTGATGACACCGCTTCAGCCTAACTTGAAGCCTTCGTATCCATTTGCAGCGACACTGCTACATTTTGCACGGTAATTTCCAACGCCACCAACATAAGGCATAAAGACTCTGGGTTTGCCGGGAATGTTGACACCAAGGTACCAGGAACTGCAACTAGGTGCCGTTAGCATCGTGCCATCAGCTACTTCAAAAACATGCTTAACCCACTGATCTTCAGCTTGCTGCTCGGCCTCGATGGTATTCAATCCATTGCTGTTCAAATGATGAATACAATCCGTAATCCAGTCGCAATGTTGCTCTATGGAAACCAGCATGTTGGACAAAACCGAAGGGCTACCAGGCCCTGTCACCGTAAATAAATTGGGGAAACCAGCAATCTGCAGTCCTAGGTAACTACGGGGTCCGTTTTCCCACTTGTCTTTCAATTTCGTACCGGATCGCCCGGTGATGCTGACGTTGTTAATTGCCCCGGTCATCGCGTCAAACCCGGTCGCATATATCAGCACATCAACATCATGTTGCCCACTTGCCGTGCAGACCCCGGATTCATTGATCCGCTCAATTGGATCCTCGCGCAGATCAATCAGGCTGACGTTATCTCTGTTGAAAGCTTCGTAGTAACCAATATCAACAACCTGTCGTTTGCAACCCATAGGATAACCACGAGGCATTAACGCCTTTGCCGTTTCCGGATCATCGATAATATCCGCAATGTGACGCCGATACAGATCGCAGGCCAATTCATTGGCTTCAAGATCAAGGCCAACGTCGGCATATCGTCGCAATGAAGGAAGCCCCTCTTCGACGAGACGTCGTTCGCGCTCTTCCTCTGAACAATCCGCAATCTTTTCAGTGCCGACTTCCTGCAAACGCCCCATTACACCAAACATTGCCATACCACCAAGGGACCCACGCTGGGTTTCACGAATATCTTCGTAACGTGCCTTGATGTCAGCGCGAAAATCATCATCCAAAGGATGATTACCCGCTGGAAATGTGTAGACAGGCGTGCGCTGGAATACCTTCAGTTGTTTCGCCGTTGCGGCAATCTCGGGGATTGATTGCACCGCTGAAGACCCAGTACCAATAATGCCAACTCGCAACCCGGTAAAGTCAACTTTCTCATGCGGCCACAGCCCGGTGTGAATTGTGCGGCCAGCGTAGTCTTCACGCCCTTCGATATCTGGCCAGTTAGGCACAGACAAACATCCGGTTGCCATGATGAAGTATCGAGCTAGGTATTCATCGCCGGTGTCGGTAACGACTGTCCAGCTATTCTCATTTTCATCGAAGTCAGCGCTGGCTACCCGCGTGTTAAAACGCATAGCGTCCCGCAAATCGTAGTTGTCTGCCACTTGATTAGCGTAGGTCAGGATTTCAGGCTGTGCCGCCATCAGCTCTTCCCAGTCCCAACTTTGCTCGAGCTCCTTGTCGAAACTATAGGAGTATTCAACCGTAGGGATGTCGCATCGGGCACCGGGATAACGATTCCAGTACCAAGTTCCACCGACGTCACCTCCCTGTTCGAGGATGACAAAATTCAAACCGAGATCCCTCAGTTTTTTGACCAGATACATACCGGAAAACCCGGCACCAACAACAACCACATCGTAGTTGTCCGACGATGTTTTAGGATTAGATTTATTCATAGGGTGAAGCCTATGTGTTCAGGGCTTTGCTTGCAAATAATCTAATCATTCACGATTGTTATTCTGGTCTTGATGAAACAAGTTGCCCTAAAACGGCACCACCGCGCGACACAGAACTCAGGGAAAATGCGCGCAAACCCGCTAGTCGACCCTTTTAGATGCTTTAAGTTTCCGTCGATGCAACCAACCTATTCCAGCCAGTCCTACGAGCATCAAAACAAGATTTCCCGGCTCCGGCACCCCGGTAGGCGGATCGCCTCGATCAACATATACGCAACTATCGTCCGCCAAACAATCCGGCCTAAACATTCTGTTCTTGTGGACTTTCGACGGAGACGCGTGCATGAGTGGCGCTAAAATACTGCTTGCGCTGAAATTTGCGAATTGATCAGCCGCCATGCTCCACTCAAACGTCAAAACTTCACTGCAACCGGCACTCAGCGAAAGACTTGAAAAATCAGGAGAATCCGTGATGTCACCGCAGTGTCTGCTCAAATTGTATTCGAGGGAACTCGCAACATCTTGCAACACAGCACCGTCATGCTCACCAAAAACAGCTCGATACGTATTCTGAGTCGAGTCTTCTGCACCTCGTGTGTAAACTTTGTTGTTGATATCACCGCCGTCAAAGCCCTTGTCGCTTCCTTCTAAATCAAGCTTGTCGTAACCACTATCGGTATTTTTAGCAAGTAGATCAATGACCACGCTGATGTCGTTTTTGCCATCATTGTCTGTATCCAAACCAAAGAGAAGCCTCTCACTACCTAGTAAGTTATCAAAAGGCCTACCGGCATCGTCTTGCTTGCCGCTACCATCCCAACCAGAACCACCCACCTCGGAGGGCGCACCGTACACATTATTTGTGAAATCAACAGGCGAAGATAAAGCCGCGTAAATGAGTTCGCCTTCTATTTTGTAACTGAAAGATCCCTGAATCTCAGCATGAGCTCGCCCTGCATCTGAGGCGAAGCCTAGCAATAGGGTTTCCGCATTACTCCCTGCATATTCACCTTGGCTCACGATGCCATCCACAACAGCCGCTTTAACTGCACCCGTCACTGTGACTCCGGCCAC
>CAJXBG010000138.1 GCA_913050215.1 uncultured Gammaproteobacteria bacterium | reverse complement strand
AAGACATGGCGAGCGCCGAAACATCTGATACCGACACATCTGATACCGGCACATCTGATACAGACATAGTGGGTCAGGCGGGCGACGATGCTGATAGTGGCCATAGCCCAGATGACACTGATACTCAGTAATTCTTGCTCGCTCAGAACAGCAAAGGCCGTCGTAAGTACATATCAAAGACTATTCAGCCCCGTGCTTTTTACTGCTTCTCTCCATGGCGTCAGGACTGCATCGCGGCTGAGTGATGGCTGGTGTCCCGGTACTTAGCGATTCGGTACCCTTCGTCTTTAGGTTGTCATTTGGTACTCTGAAGGATTGAAGCTGATTTTATTAACTGAATTGACAAAAAAATGACAGAATCCAAGGACAAACTCGGCGAACTCAGGCAGAAAATCGATCAGATTGATGCCGATATTCTTAAACTTATCAATAACCGCGCAGAGTGCGCGCTGGAAGTTGCTGAGGTAAAACAGCAGGAATCGGGTGATGTAGCGCCGGTTTATTACCGTCCGGAGCGAGAAGCCCAAGTCTTGAGAACGATTGCGTCACTCAACAAGGGTCCGTTGAGTAATGAGAAAGTGACTCAGGTTTACCGTCAGATAATCTCTGCCTGCTTGGCTCTCGAAGAGCCGCTTAAAGTTGCCTACCTCGGTCCTGAGGGCACGTTTACGCAACTCGCGACGTTGAAACAGTTTGGTTTGTCGGTCATCGGTCAACCGATGGTGACCGTCGATGACGTATTCAGAGAAGTTGCCGCGGAAAATTGCCACTATGGTGTGGTACCGGTGGAAAACTCAACAGAAGGCGTAGTCAGTCATACGTTGGACAACTTTCTGAGTTCCACATTAAGAGTCTGTGGTGAGGTCGAATTGCGGATCCATCATCATCTGATGATTTCTCCGGGTGCCTCGCCAGATAAAATCACCAAGATCTATGCTCACCAACAAACATTGGGGCAATGTCGACGATGGCTGGATGGCCACTATCCGAAAGTGCCGCGATTGACTGCGACCAGCAATGCTGAAGCTGCGCGCAAGGTCCTTGAAGAGACCGATGCAGCCGCTATCGCCGGCGAGATCGCTGCCGAAACTTATGGCCTTGAAGTGCTTTCCAAGAAGATAGAAGACGAATCTGACAACACCACCCGGTTTATTGTCGTTGGCCGTGAAGCGATTGGCCCAAGTGGTAAAGACAAAACTTCGATCATGGTCTCAACGCATAATCAGCCCGGTGCGCTTTATAAGTTACTTGAACCGTTTCATCGCCACGGCGTTTCCTTGACCTCGATTGAAACCCGACCCTCAAGAACCGGTATGTGGTCCTATGTGTTTTTTATCGACTTTGAAGGTCACAGTGAAGACGAAGCAGTGAAGACCGTGTTGAGTGAGATTGATAGCGACGCCCTGGAAGTGAAGATGCTGGGCTCTTACCCAAGGGCTATCAATAGCTGATTCCGCAGACTCACCTGTATTTCAACCCTGCTTGTTGGCCATTTTTATGGCAAGGCCTGGCAAAAGGAAGTAAACATGACCGCAGATTATTTTGAATTGGCATCCAAGGGCATCAGGGGGTTACAACCTTATCAGCCCGGTAAACCCGTTGAGGAACTGGAGCGTGAACTGGGTCTGAAAGACATCATTAAGCTTGCGAGTAATGAAAATCCACTTGGACCCAGTGAACACGTAGTGAAGGCATTAACCGCTGCTTTGCCCGAAGCGGCGCGCTACCCTGATGGCAGTGCTTTTGAGTTAAAGAAAGCGCTAGCCGCGAAATTGAACGTGGCTGAAGAAACGTTAACGATTGGTAATGGCTCTAACGATGTGTTGGAGTTACTTGCTCGGGTTTATGTCAGGCCCGGTGCGGAAGTGCTTGTTTCTGAGCACTCATTTGTTGTTTATCCATTACTCACGATATCCCTTGGTGCGGAACTCATCACGGTGCCGGCTCTCAACTATGGTCAGGATCTCGATGCCACGCTTGACGCTGTAACGGCTAAAACGCGCATGGTTTTTATTGCAAATCCTAACAATCCGACGGGCACTTGGCTGAGTGAAAAGGCGATCAGGTCTTTTTTGGATCAAGTATCCGACGACGTGATCGTCGTGCTCGATGAAGCCTATTTTGAGTATGTCGAAGATGACGACTATCCCGATGGCATTCAGCTATCAAGGGAGTATCCCAATCTGGTAGTGACCAGAACTTTCTCCAAGGCCTATGGCCTTGCAGGGTTGCGGATAGGTTATTCGGTAAGTCATCCCGATATGGCCGATATGATGAATCGGGTGAGACAGCCGTTTAATGTGAATTCACTCTCGTTGGTTGGCGCGCTCAAAGCGCTAGATGACACCGACTATATCGAGCAGGTTGTCGCACTCAACAAGGCAGGGCTTACCTATTTGGAAGCGGAATGTGATGCGCTAGGTTTGGGCTACATCCCTTCGGTGGGTAACTTCCTAACCATTGATTTTGATCGTGATGCTATGCCAATTTATGAAGCGCTGCTCCGTGAAGGCGTCATTGTTCGCCCCATAGGTGTCTACGGTCTACCCAATCATTTGCGTGTCACCGTTGGCTTAAAGGCAGAGAACGAACGCTTTATCCAATCTTTAAAGCGGGTTTTGGGATAGGTATGGTTCAGAGGTCGAACATTAAATTTCTCAATTGGGTGCCATCCTGTGGCTGAACAACCTGAAAAAACGTTGTTTTTTGAACGTGTCGCGATTCTGGGGCTGGGGCTTATTGGTGGTTCGCTTGCGCTTGCTCTGAAATCATCTGGTGTGGCTCAGCATGTTGTGGCCTTTGACCTTGATCAGACGCAGTTGGAGCTGGGGCTTTCTTCCGGTGTAATAGACGAATGGTGCGAGTCTGCTGCAGACACTGTTTTAGAGGCCGATTTGATTGTTTTGGCGGTACCTGTGATGGCCGTCGCCACAGTCCTTGCGGAAATCAAGCCGGTGCTGCAGTCTAAAAGCATCCTGACCGATGTCGGTAGCGTTAAAGGCTATGTGCTGGAGGCAGTTGAAGATGTATTCGGGCAGGTGCCTGAGAATTTTGTTGCAGGACACCCAATCGCCGGGTCAGAGAGACATGGTGTCGCCGCGAGTGATGAGAAACTCTTTAATAATCATAAAGTTATTATCACGCCGCTCAAGTCAACGAACCCAGAGGCCGTCTCCGCAATAGAAACCATGTGGCAATGCGCCGGCGCAAGCGTCGTGATGATGGATCCTGCGCATCATGATCAGGTGTTGGCACAAACCAGCCACCTACCGCACCTTTTGGCCTATGCCCTGATAGACACGCTGTCTGCGCAGGGCGATTCTCTTGAGATATTCGAATACGCTGCAGGTGGACTGCGAGATTTTTCCCGAATTGCTGCTTCTGACCCGACCATGTGGCGGGATATATTCCGGTCGAATAGTGATGCTGTTTTATCGATCTTGAACCAATATCAACATGAGTTATCAACCCTGCAAGCTTTGATTGAAGACGGTGACTTTGACCAACTTTCCGCCGTTTTCGCGCGGTCTAAAAAAGCGCGGGATCATTTTTCTGAAGTCCTTGCTCGACGCGAGACTAACAAAACCTAAGAGAAGCAATGCGCACACCCGCTAGTAAGACTGAAAAGCCCCCTGTAATTACGATAGATGGACCCAGTGGGTCCGGAAAGGGCGCTATTACGCACAAATTGGCCCAAAAACTGGGTTTTCACATTCTGGATAGTGGCGCGCTTTATCGATTAATCGGACTTGCGGCGCGCAAAAGTCAGACATCCTTTGATGATGAGCCAGGTTTGGCGCGAATATCCCGCGAAATGGTGGTTAAATTTGTGCCCTCTGATGACCCGGAAGAACCGCTCCATATACTCTTGGAGGGAGAAGAGGTCACTAAAAGCCTGCGTACTGATCAGGCAGGGCAGGATGCGTCCCGGGTCGCCCCTATTGCCGCTGTGCGAGCGGGCATTGGTGAGCTGCAACGGGGTTTTCTGACAGCGCCGGGGCTTATCGCCGATGGACGAGATATGGGTACGGTTGTATTCCCCGATGCTGATGTGAAAATTTACCTGACAGCAAGCGCCGAGATCCGCGCGAACAGAAGGTATAAGCAGTTGAAAGATAAGGATATTAGTGTTACCCTCCCGGGCCTTTTTCAGAGCATCAAGGACAGAGACGAGCGGGATATGAACCGAGAGGTTGCCCCTCTAAGGCCTGCCATCGATGCGGTTGTTGTGGATAGCTCGCTGATGAGCCTCGATGAGGTGTTTGAAGCAGTCATCGCAATCGTAAGAGAAAAGGTGTGAAAGAAAGCTGTTAAAAGAAATCATTTAGATGAAAGCGTGTAAAACAAAACGCGTGAATGAAAGAACCGGGATTAATTGCTGATACTCTCCAGCAGTCGCAATTTTCCCAATCAAAAACCAGACCCGCTGATGTTGGTATTGTCTCCGAGTTTGATAAGCGCACTTCAAGTTTCGTTCGTTTGTGTTACGCAAACAGGCTTGCAGGGCTCTCGTTAGGCGAAAGGTAAAAGACAAACTGTGCAGTCGTTAGAGATGCTTGAAGCATCTGTAGTCATTGTGCAGGGACGTAGAAAGGCGGCCAAAAACAGAACCGTTAGGTTCAGGAATGATTAATGAGCGAAATGACACAAAGCTTTGCGGAGCTATTTGAAGAAAGTTTAAAAACCATCGACATGAAAGCCGGTTCCATTATCACCGGTGTCGTTGTAGACATAGATAGTGAATGGGTCACAGTACATGCTGGCCTGAAATCTGAAGGCGTGATCCCACGTATTCAGTTCCTTGATGAATCCGGTGAACTAGAAGTCAACATTGGTGACGCAGTCCAGGTCTCAATGGACGCGGTCGATGACGGATTTGGTGAAACTCGACTGTCCCGCGAAAAAGCGAAGCGGGCAGAAAGCTGGCAGATGCTTGAGCGTGTGTTCGAAGCGCAGGAAGTGATCAAAGGACAAATCAGCGGGCGCGTTAAAGGCGGGTTCACTGTCGAAATCAGGGACGTGCGAGCATTCCTACCAGGTTCACTGGTTGACGTTCGACCATTGCGTGAAACTGAGCATCTTGAAGGCCGCGAACTCGAATTTAAGGTGATTAAACTCGATCAAAAGCGAAACAACGTTGTCGTTTCTCGACGTGCAGTGCTTGAAGAAGAAAACAGCGCCGAAAGAGAGCAGTTGTTAGAAAGCTTGCAGGAAGGTCAGGAAGTGAAGGGTATTGTTAAGAACCTGACTGACTACGGTGCGTTTGTAGACCTTGGTGGTGTTGACGGACTGCTGCATATTACTGACATGGCGTGGAAGCGTATCAAGCACCCGAGTGAAATTGTTGAGGTTGGCCAGGAAATCAGCGTCAAGATTCTCAAGTTTGATCGCGAGCGTAATCGCGTATCACTCGGACTCAAGCAATTGGGCGAAGACCCATGGGTATTGATCACAAATCGTTACCCAGAAGGCACGCGCACAACAGCGAAGGTGACAAATCTCACCGATTACGGTTGTTTTGCAGAGCTCGAAGAGGGTGTTGAAGGTCTGGTTCACGTTTCAGAAATGGATTGGACTAACAGAAACATTCATCCTTCAAAGGTTGTTCAGGTCGGTGATGAAGTTGAAGTCATGGTGCTGGATATTGACGAAGAACGTCGACGAATCAGCCTCGGTATCAAGCAATGTCAAGGCAACCCATGGGAAGAGTTTGCGGTACTTCACAATAAGGGTGACCACCTCAAAGGTTACATCAAGTCGATCACTGACTTCGGTATCTTTATTGGCCTCGATGGCAACATCGACGGACTGGTGCACCTGTCGGATATTTCTTGGAACGAACCTGGTGAAACAGCAGTTCGACGATTCACCAAAGGTGATGAAATCGAAACGACGATTCTGTCCATTGACGCAGAACGAGAAAGAATCTCTCTCGGTCTGAAGCAATTGGAAGAAGATCCGTTCACTAACTACGTTGCTGTTAACGATCGTAATGCGATTGTTAAGGGTAAGGTGAAGGAAGTTGATGCGAAACAGGCAATCATCGAGCTTGCGGAAGAAGTCGAAGGCTTGCTGAAAGCGTCTGAAATCAGTCTTGATCGTGTCGAAGATGCACGTAACGCGCTGAGTGTTGGCGACGAGATCGAAGTCAAGATCATCAGCGTTGACCGTAAAAACCGAGGTCTTGGTGTTTCCATCAAGGCGAAGGACATGGCCGATGAAGTTGAGGCTGTAAAAGCTCACCGTGAGAAAGAAGTTGAAGTCAGCCCCACCACGATTGGTGACCTGATTAAGCAACAGATGGACCAGGGTAAGTCTGAGTAGTTAATGCAGGGGCTCTTAATGAGCCCCTGTTTCTAATGCTTGAGTTGACGAAATGGTATGACGAAGTCCGAGTTGATAGATAAGATCGCCGCAGTCCAGGGGCAACTCTCCGCCAGAGATATTGAATTGGCAGTGAAAATGATCTTGGACTATATGGCCGAAGCGCTGGCTGAAGGAGAGCGAATCGAAATTCGCGGCTTCGGCAGTTTTTCGCTTCACTATCGCTCGCCAAGGCTTGGCCGTAATCCAAAGAGCGGTGAAAAGGTCGAGTTAGCCGGTAAATATGTTCCCCATTTCAAACCAGGCAAAGAGCTAAGAGACAGAGTGAACCTCGGCATGGCGGCTGAAAGCGAACGTGAGGCAAACGCGCCGGCATCTTCTTGATGCTTCTCTGAAACACTTAATTTTTCTCTGAAATACTTAATTTTCTCTGAAATGAGCGCTCAAAACGCCTGAGTGCAACCCGATCTTCCCAGATTCCCTTGTCAGTCAACATGACAAGTAAAGCACTTGGTCTCATCCCTGAGTTTGAATTAAACTAAGACAATTCATTGCTAGATTGGCTGCCTATGACTTTTCTCAAAAAATGGCTGTTTCGGTTATTCCTGTTCGTTGTTTGTGTATTGGCTTTTTTGGCCGCTTCTGACAACAGTGCTGAAGTGACGTTGGTTTTTCTGGATGCAGAGACACCCAAATGGCCGATCTCTTGGTGGATACTGTCAGGGTTTGTGATTGGTATTTTCTTTGGACTTGCATTGAGTGCAGTATCGACGACGAAGATGAAACTTGAAGTTCGCAAGGTGAAAAAGCAGGTCTCAAAGTCACACGATGCGTTGGATAACCTTCGGGCGACTAATAGCGATCCTAATGTTTCTTGATTGTTCAGTTTGGGTTAACGCTGAGCCTGTTATGTTTTCCCCAAGTGATAATAACGTTTTAGTCAGATTCTGACTCCGCTGGTGCTTATTTTGGATAATGTATTACTCTATTTATTAATCTTCCTCGCAATTGCGGCGGGCTGGTGGTTAGGCCGTCGTGATCGACGCAAAGTCTCCCCAACGGTTAGTGCGAACTATTTTACCGGGCTTAACTATCTCCTCAATGAAGAGCCTGATCGTGCAGTCTCTACCTTCGTCGAGGAACTTGAAGTCAACGGAGATACGCTTGAAACGCATCTTGCGCTAGGTAACCTCCTGCGGCGTCGCGGCGAAATTGATAAAGCGATCGTTGTTCACAAGAATATATTAAAGAACAATATCATCACCCCAGATGATAGTCGTCTGGTGCAGCTCGAATTGGCAAGAGACTACTTACTGGCAGGCCTTTTGGACCGATCTGAAGAACTTTTAATGGATATGATTGCTAAATCTGGTCCACTTAAGAACGAGAGCCGCAAACTGCTGCTTGAAATTTTTGAACAGGGTAAAGAGTGGCGAAAGGCAATCGAGATCGCAGAGATGCTTGCCTCTGGCACCGAAACGGAGCATTTCGAAGAGGCCATTTCCCAGTATCATTGTGAGCTAGCTGAAGAGTATCTGGGATCTAACCGATTTGACGATGCAAGATCAGCGCTTTCTGATGCAATGGGCCACGACGCGCGCAACGCGAGAGTGAGTCTCCTAGTAGGTAATCTGGAGTTTAAGCAGGGAAATTACCAAGAAGCGATTCGTTCGCTTGTGCGTATCAAGGATCAGCGCGCGATCTATGTGCCAGAATCCCTTGAGCTTCTTGCCCGGTCTTATGAAGCGTCAGGCGCTGACCCACAAGCATTACATGACTATCTAAAGGCTTGCCTTGAAATTATCCCTTCGATTTCCATTGTACTGTTTCTTGCGGAGCGTATTCGGGAAGAATTTGGAGACGAAGCGGTCGCGAAGTTTATCGCTGATCATCTAAAGCGAAACCCAACGATCCGGGGTTTGAGTCAGCTGATCGATCTTCATATTGATAATACGCAGGGTGTCGCAAAAGAAAACCTCGCCATCCTTCGCAGCTTCACAGAAGCGTTGGTCGCAGGCAAGCCAGCCTACCAATGCAAGTCCTGTGGATTTGAAGGGAAGGTGCTGCGTTGGTCTTGCCCAAGTTGCAAAAGCTGGGGGAAAACAGAACCCATTTTTGGTCTGGAAGGGGAGTAAATGTTCTCTAGTTTTGCGCTTGTTCCGGTGCAGAACCTCTTTACCTAGCCCAGTGTCAAAGCGGGCTCATCACGTACATCATTTTAAGCCATCGCCTACTTTTTTCCCGCTTGCCACTTCGTATGCTTTTCCTGCGACTAAACGCAAATCTAATTTTATTTCTGAGGAAAAGGTATGAACGCTAAGAATCTATTTTTAACTTGTATCACTGGCTTGTTACTCAGCTGTGGAAATCTGGTTATGGCTGATGATGTCCCAAGTGATTTAGCTGTAACAACGGTCAACATTAACGAAGCAGATGCGAAGACACTTTCAAAGATGCTTGACGGCGTAGGCATGCGAAAAGCGCAGGATATTATTGCTTATCGAGAGAAGAATGGTCGATTCTTTCTGGCGGAGGAGTTGTCAGCTGTTAAAGGCATAGGCAGAACCACGGTGAGGAAGAATGAGGGGAAGATTGTTGTGAATTAGTCATGTAATGCACCGTAGTGACTGGATGTCTGATCTGGCCCGCTATTTATGGCGGGCTTTTTTTTGGATTCGTCTCTATAATGCGTGTTCGCTTTGTGCTGCTATTTAAGGAAGATCTCGAAAAATGACTGAACAAATACAAGCTGAATCTAATACATCGGATGAAATAGACTTAAGAGAGCTGCTACGTAGCGTGCTCGCAACGAGAGTGCCTGTTGTCATTTCGTTGCTTGTCGTCTCTATTTTTTTCTGGGTGGCACAAATAACGCAGAACT
>CAJXBG010000137.1 GCA_913050215.1 uncultured Gammaproteobacteria bacterium | reverse complement strand
TGTAGTGATGTCGCCAGATCAAGGTCGCGACGATATCGACGCGCTGCCAATGCGACAGGTCAAAAAGCCGTCGGTAGACCCCGACACCATCGCCTGGCCGTTGGGTGATCTGATTTACGATGCGCCGTTACCTGATGCGATTGATGCAGAGGCACTTCAGGCAGCTTCTGATTGGACATTTGACCGACCTAACTCGGAAGAAGTGACCACTGGCTTGATGGTCTTGTACAAAGGGCAGGTGATTCACGAGCGATATGCTCCCGGTTTCGACCGACATACCCGCACGCGAACTTGGTCAACAGCGAAAAGTATTGCAGCAACGCTGATTGGCATTTTAGTCGACGACGGGAAGCTGAAGTTAGATGAACCGCTCGGCATCGAGTGGTTGCCCGCCCTGAAGATGCCAGAGGCGGATCCGAGAAATGCCATTACCCTGCGCCATGTGATGCACATGTCAAGCGGCTTGTATCCGGTAGACCGCGTTAACCGCGAATACACCACTGGCTCTAGCCTGTCTTACTGGGCGGGAGCCTCATCTATCGAGGGCATGCGAGATCGTGGTTTGGTCCGAGAGCCCGGAACCTACTGGGATTACGAAAATTTTGACACGTTGCTCGCGGTTTATGCGATGAAACAAGCATTGGGTGGAGGTGAGACTTATCTCAATTTCCCGCAACGAGCGCTGTTCGACAAGATTGGCATGCGGAGCACGTTAGTTGGCACCGATCGGTTCGGTGACTTTGTGTTGAGCTCGCAGATTTACACCAATACCCGTGATCTCGCGCGTTTTGGTTTGCTGTATGCGCAGGGTGGTATCTGGCAGGGCGAAAGAATTATTTCAGAAGACTGGATCACCTTTGTTCGGACACCGTCGCCATCAACGGCAGAGCAAGGTGGATTTTATGGCGGCCAATGGTGGCTTGTTTCTGACAGTCGTAAGGATGTACCTGCTTCCGCCTATGCAACTGCGGGGACACGTGGCCAGTTTGTCATTGTCGTTCCTTCTCACGACCTCGTGATCGTCCGGCGAGGCCTAGACTTCAGTCTTAAAGGGTTTGATCAATGGGACTTGGTCAGGGAGATGGTAAAAGCGGTTAACTAGGGCCTGGTGCGGACCTCAGCAAGGCTGTAATTGAGGTCTTGGGCTTCCGAGCAGTTTACCCGCGCGGGAAAAATAACTATTTCATTGAGGGTGGGCAATATCATCAGCTCTATCATTATTGATGACTACGCTGATCTCAGGGCAATCATCAACTTTCTCAAAATGCAGCAATTAAAAAGCCCTCGCTAGGAGGGCTTTGTTGCTCAAGTGTTACTGACACTTTTTGCGACTAGACCATCTAAGACTAGTCAGACGCCAATTAAATAGCGCGGTTACTTCCGCTCAAAAATGAGCTCGCAGTGTTCAAAATTATCAGACACCACACGATCTATTAATGCTGTAGCTTCAGACCAGATACTCATCCACGCTGCACCGGAATAAGCGTCGTCCAATATTTTCCCGGAAGCGCCGTAGGTTGGACTTACCGCTCTTAGGTGTATTGTTTCATGTACGCCACCCCCGATAGGTTGAAAAACACCGAGGTTTACCTTGTGTCCCGCTGCTCGGAGTGCATCTTCCAGCTCCGTAATCTTGTCAACAAATGGCCTTAGATTTTGGGGAGAAATCTCTAATCTCCATAGCCGCTCAGAGTTGGGCTGCAGGTTGAACGGCTTCAACGGTTTAAACATCACGTTGTATTGAACTTCCCTGATGGCTGTCAATTCTGGCGTTGCTTTCATTGGGTCATATTTGTCAGTCGATGCCATGGCTTGCTCTACGGAATCAAAAGCGTTCCAAATAAACATCTGGCCCGGATAATCTGCTCCTGTTTTAGTGACACATGCGCCGGCCATAGAAGAGCCGATGGCCTCAAATGGCGCTGCGTTAGCCTTGAGCATACTGATGTAAGCGTCAGGGTCTTTGGCTTTTACCATCAGCGCCACAAATGCTCCGTCCCCGACGGCTCCTTGAACGTGATGGTCTGCATAGGCCGAAAAAGAAAGAGCTACTACAGCAATAAATGTGATGAACCTCATAAGTTTGTCCTCGTCAGAGTTGATTGTTTTAGCACGCAAAATGCGCTTAAGACGCTGCTCAATATTCCGCTTATCCTAACCATAATCAAATTTAGTTCGATTTTGGTCGCCAACTGCGAATTCTGATAACAATTGAGAAAAAAGAGCCTGTTACTAACTTAATGAACAACTCCAACTGTCTTAAAATTCATATCGCCGTTGCGATGAAATTAATATGACTAACCACAAAGCATCGTACAAAGAGTCGTCCTGACTTAAGCACATTTTCCTTTTGACAGGGCTTGTTCTCAGCCGATGTGCGTTGATGCGAAAGCTGATATAACTTGAAAAGTAGTCATCACGAAACGGCCGGTGAACGTGGTCGATAGGGTGATACTATAGCGCCAAGTTGAAATTCAAATGGAGTTGCTCAATCGTCAAAATATTAGCATTGTTGCGTAAAAATTTATGGATGGGGTTATGTGTTGGCGGATTATTCTTGTCGGCAAACATCGCGTTGGTGTTAGCTGATTTTTCAGCATCTCCGTTTGATGGTGCCCCACGAGACGAGGAGGGCCGTTTCACCAACCCAAGCGGTGAACTGGTTCACGGGACACTGGAGGTGCGTCTACCCTTCATGTTGAGGCGCATGGGCACATACTTCCGTTCAGGCACTGATGCGCCAGAGCGTGTTGCTAATGACGGTGTATTCCTTAGGGAGAATGCCCAGCAGGGTGTTCCGACCGTTACTTGGATAGGACATGCGACCCTTTTGGTACAAATGGGCGGTGTCTCGTTCCTGACTGATCCAACCTGGTCTAATCGCCCCAGTCCTGTGCCATTACTCGGTCCAAAACGCTTCGTTAAACCAGGCATGGCAATAGCAGACTTACCGCCTATTGATTTCGTGGTGATCTCCCACAATCATTATGATCATCTTGACCTGCCAACACTGAGGGAACTAGCAAAACGCGACGCGAACACAAAGTTTTACGTCCCGCTGGGTAATGGCGATCTATTGCGTAAGGCAGATATTACTGGGGTATACGAGCTGGACTGGGGGCAGACGGTTAATTTCGGAAGTATCGTTATTCATTGCCTGCCAGCGAGGCATTGGAGCAAGCGCAGCATCAATGATGACAACAAGTCATTATGGTCTTCCTGGGCGATCACTGGGGAAGAAAAGCGTTTTTATTTTTCAGGTGACACAGGATACTTTCCAGGGTTTGAGGATATTGGTAATAAGTTGGGACCCTTTGACCTCGTCGCTGTGCCGATCGGTGCTTATGAGCCAGTCGCAATGATGCGTGAATCCCATATGAATCCGGAAGAAGCAATAGCCGCAGCCTTAGACTTACAGGCAAAGAAGGCCATCGCTATCCACTATGGGACTTTTGATCTGTCGGACGAACCGCTCGCAGAGCCTCCGAAGCGCTTTCTAGCGGCGGCTAAATCCTCCGCACTTGGCGGCAGCGCCGCGTGGATAGTGAAAGTTGGTGAAACAAGGACGTTTTGATTTAGAAAGGCCGCGTGCTCAGCCTAGTTCTGAACCGAACTGGGCGGCCAACGATTGCCAAACCCTACACGCTCCTTGAGGGCAAGAAATCTTTGTTACTTAAATAATTCAACGTACAAGCTGATTCATCGTGTTGTGAAAATGCTGAACTCTCATCTCGTCCTCGTTAAGGAACACCGTATCAAAACCAGATGAGGCCATGCCGCGCTGAACACCCGCGAGTAGCTCTACATCTTGGTCGATGGTATCCGTCATCGATTTAGCGCCGGATACAATCGCCTCGTAGTGGAAGACATCGCGCTCGGGTCGCGCGTAGTTTTCTGGAACAAACGCTGATTGATCTTGATAGTGACGACCTGCAGACATGATCGCGTCGCCAGATGTGGCAAGTGCAGGATCGGCGAAACGAACCAGGCTGATTTTGTCGAATTCGCATTGTGAGGGATCCGTGGGGTGGGGCCTTGGTCTGAGGATCCAGCAATGCTCAGGGGTAAAGGAAAGCACAATGTTAGGAAACAGATTATATTGCCAGACGTCCGAAAGCTGGTCATCGGATAGCGCTGAATAGTCCATTCCCTGCGTGTGTCCCATGATACGCTTCTGTTTCTGAACAGCTTCGCGCACTTCCATCACTCTGCCCTTGAAATCAGCTGGATCAAGGCCGATAGATCGTAGCTGCATCGCCTGGATGTCGGTCGGCATATCTGGCACAGGGAACCTTGGGTTTACGGTGGCGCCCGGTACTTCGACGCCGGTATGCCCATGTTCGAATAACCTCACAGTATCGTTGCAGCAGTCGACCATGCGTTTATGTTGAGGATGCAGAAAATCAACATGGTACAACTCGCCGAAGTTATCGATGACAGCTTTCCAATTGCAATCTAGATTCACGGTTTGGTCTTGGACTAGCGTCATTTTATCGAATTGATAAGGCGAGAGAATCTCATCCAGAGGACCAAGAAAGGCTTTAAACGGCATGGGTTCTTCAGCCAAGCAAACAAAGACAAAACCGTTCCAGCACTCTGTGTGTACTTTTTTTAGGCTGCGATCTTGTCCCGGTGCGCCCTCGGTAAAACGCTCTTTGTAGGGGACTATCGATAGATCACCATTAATGTCGTAAGTCCACGCGTGGTAAGCACATCGGAAATTTATCGCATGGCCACGTTCCTCGGTGATCAGCGTATTACCGCGGTGCTGGCAAACATTGTAGAAGCCCTGAATGTCATTTTCAGCGGTTTGGGTTACTAGAATTTGTTCACGTCCCAGATCAAAGACAAAATAGTCTCCTGGTTTTTTGACATCGCTTTGCAACCCAGCCAATAGCCATTGACGCCGCCAGACAGAGTCCCACTCTTGCTCCATATAATCTTTGCTAACAAATCTCTCCTTGGAGAAGTTGCTTATACGAGGGGATTGCTTTGTATAGTTAACGATGTTGATCGTCACGTCATTTCCTAGTCAATTAAGCATGGGCGTAGGTTAATTCACTTCGCTCTTGCTGTCACGGTGAGTGTTTTTGTTTGTGGTCTGACCGTTACATCGTGTTTAATCAGACGCAGATTCAAATAGGAGTAGAGTTAAGTGGATTATAAGAACGTGACACTGGAAAGGGATGGCAAAGTTGCCATCGTTCGATTGAATGCACCTGAGGTGCTTAATGCGCTATCAGGTGATATGGTTCAGGAACTGTCTCATGCAGTAGATGCTGTGATCAGCAGTGACGCCAGATGTTTGCTTTTAACCGGCGAAGGTCGAGCGTTTTGCGCTGGTGCGAATCTCAGTGCCCGCGACTCATCTGACGCGTTGCCCCCAGCAGGCAGTGTACTTGAAACCCACTACCACCCAGTGATGACGAAGTTACGCAACATGGATATCCCCATGGTCTCTGCTGTGAATGGCGCAGCTGTGGGTGTCGGTATGAGCTTTGCCGTCATGGCTGACATGGTGATTGCAGCACGAAGTGCCTATTTTCTTCAGGCGTTTGCCAACATAGGTTTGGTGCCTGATGGCGGTGCAACGTGGATCTTACCGCGTCTGATTGGCTGGGGGCGGGCCGTCGAACTGTCGTTGTTGGCGGAGCGTTTACCAGCGGCGCAAGCGTTGGAATGGGGGCTGGTTAATCGAGTTGTTGATGATGCTGATCTGATGACAACTGCGATGGAGATTAGTCAGCGGCTGGCGAACGGTCCTATGTCTCTTGGGCTTATTCGGCGGGCCTATTGGGACTCGCTCAGCAACAGCTACGCCGAGCAATTTCAGCACGAAGCTAATCTTCAACGCATTGCGGGTGCCAGTGATGATAACCGTGAAGGCGTTAAGGCGTTCCTTGAAAAGCGCAAGCCGCAGTTTAAAGGTACTTAACGCAAAGCGTCACTTACAGTGCTTTAATGACAGTGACGTAGCATTGCTGAGTCATCAATAACGACCTCAGCGACGTGTTCACTTATCGCATATTTCTACAAGAGGAAACCATAATGTCTAAAACGTCAGCGCAGGAATTTGACAACCAATACCTGAGGGGAAACTATGCCCCCGTTACGGAGGAAATCACCGCAACTAATTTGGAGGTGGTCGGTGAATTGCCCAGGGAATTGAATGGACGTTATCTGCGTAATGGTCCCAACCCCTTCAACGACGTCAATCTGTCGACACATCATTGGTTTGTTGGTGCCGGCATGGTGCATGGACTCAGGCTTCGCGAAGGCAAGGCAGAGTGGTATCGAAACCGTTATGTTGGCTCGAAGGCGCTGAATGAGTTTCGAGGCCTGCCAGATATTCCCGGGCCTAACTGGAACAGCAATGACGGTGGCCCCAACACGAATGTTGGCGGCTTTGCGGGGAAAACTTGGGCTATGGTGGAGGCGGGGGGCTGCCCCGTGGAGCTCACTTACGACCTCGAAACCGTCGGCCGGAATAACTTTGAAGGTACATTACCCGGCGCATTCACGGCGCATCCGAAAATAGACCCGGTGACTCACGAGATGCACGCGATGGTCTATGCTTGGCCGGAATGGATGGATCATGTGCAATATGTTGTTGTGGGCACTGACGGCAAAGTCCGCAAAACCTTGGATGTGCCGTTGCCAGGCATGACCATGATGCATGACATGTCGCTCACCCAAAAGTACGTCATTATCTACGACCAGCCAGTTACAGTCGATTTCAACATGGTAGCTACCCACAGTTTTCCGTTCAAATGGAATCCAGACTATGGTAACCGAGTTGGTCTGCTGCCGCGTGAGGGTCGTGCTGAAGACATTATTTGGATAGATGTCCCCATGGGTTACTGCTTCCACCCAATGAACGCTTTTGACAATGAGGATGGCAGCATCACCATTGACCTTTGCAATTACGCGTCCATGTTTAATCACGATTTGCTAGGTCCGTTCGGTGATTCTCTTTCCCATCTTGAACGCTGGACGGTGAACCCGGCCACACGGAGCGTCAATGTTCAAGTGATCGACGAAAGCCCCAATGAGTTTCCGCGCCATCGTCATGATGTCGGCAATCAGCCATATCGGTTTGGTTATTGTTCGTCACCGAGTAACCAGCCGGGAAAAGCTTGGCCGACATTGAAGCATGATCTGAAAACCGGCGAGCGCAAAGTGTTTGATCATGGCGCTGGACGAGCTGCTGGAGAACCCGTATTCGTTGCTAAAGAAAATTCCGATGCAGAAGATGCGGGTTACCTAATGACGTTCGTTCATGATCAGGGTAAGGATGCTGCCGAGTTTGTCGTTATGGATGCAGAAGATTTTGATCGTGGATATGTTGCCCGCGTAAAGCTGCCGCAACGCATACCGTTTGGTTTTCATGGCAACTGGGCTAGCGATGCGAGCGTTCCGCCAGACTAGTTGGCATAAACGGCGGTACTAACAGTGTCTCGGCAGTTTAAAAAAAACAGTAGTGCTGACGTTGAAGGGTCGGAAATGTGGGCCGGTCAGCTCGCTACTGGCTTCAATCATTGAGCCTTCGATAACTGTAATTTTGATGGGAGTTGGAAAACGCTATTCTGTATAACGCAGAGATTTTAAATTGTCGTCATGAAGGTTTCTTGTGATCTCATACTTGGAGAATAAGTAAAGTGCTAACGACGGCAAAACAATACTGATCAACACGATTGCGATCGCAAGTTGTTCGATCGCAACAATTTTTTCAGCCTGACTGGCACTCGCGGAAAAGCCGACGATACTCAGCAAAATCCCTTTAATCATTAGCCCTATGCCGGACACCGATTTTTGAATGAGATTGGGCCCCGCAAAGAAAAGACCCTCTGCGCGTCTTCCGGTTTTGGTCTGGCTGTCTTCAACGACGTCTGCGGTCATTGAGCCGACAAGGATCCAAGCGAGTACAGCGACGGAGGCAGCAATGAGCGAGTGAACGAGCATGACCCACCAGAGTGTGCCGTATTGCTCGCCATTAGGCGGCAGCAGATTGGTTCCGAAGTTTAGATCGCTCAATCTCAGCATCAGCAGCACAGGGCCGATGACGATTGACATGATAAATAGGGTGACCGCCAAATTTTTCTTATCAAAGCGTTTGGCGAGCGGACCCGCGAGCGCACTGATGGACATTGCCGCCATCAAATCAACGATCGCAAAGATAGCGACGTCAGAGGGTTTCCAATCCCAAAAAAAACTATTGAAATAAAACCCTAAACCGCTGGTGAGGCCAACAAACACGGCAAAAACTACGCCCGAAAAAAACAGCATAAGCCACGATTTGTGATTGAGCGTGGCTTTGATTTCGGACCATATTCCACGAATAGATTTAGGTCGATCGGTTTTTGGCTGTTCAAGTTTAGGGATGTCTTTGAGTGTGCCTAGAGCGAAAAGCAGACCCGTAACAAAAATTAGCCCGCTACCCCAAACGGCGAGTTGCTGATAGCCTTCAAAGTTGTCGTAGGAGTCTTTTAAGAAATACTTTTGTGTTACGTAGAAAATACCCGCGCCGCCGATCCACCCAAAAAAGCTGCTAATACCGTGCAGTTGAGTCCTTTGGTGATAATCTTTAGAAATCTCTGCGCCCAGGGCTTCTCGAGGAATTTGATACAAAGTCCAAGACACGCGCAGTAAAGTAATGAGTAGTAAAAGCTGGAAAAATAGACCGATCTGCGAGGAAGCAAACTGCCAGGTAATGAGTAGGAAGTAAAATAGAGCACCGGGTAAAATACTGGCAAAGATATAGGGATGACGTCGCCCCAGTCTAGATTTGGTGTAGTCTGAAAAGTATCCAATCAATGGATCAGTAATGCCATCGATGATTAAGGCAATCGCGAGGGCCAAACTAACGAGCAACGCGTCAAGGCCCAGCACATTGTTGTAATAATAGAATATGGGCGCGCCCAGGAAATTAGATTTTATCGCCGGTGATAGGTTCCCGATGCCATAAAAGATCAGACTTGACGTTGAAGCGATGCTCTTGCTCATAGAGATTTCTTTTTCATCACTGAATCCATGTGGACACAAACTGCTTTTAACTGTACACGAGTTCTTCTGAGGATAGGAACATTTAAAATGTATTTTTTCCGCACGATGCGCTGGCTTATCTGTCGTCTATAGGCATCGACTGTATCGGCTTTGATGACTGTCTTAAAAACACCAATCATTTTAAGCGATATTAATGGTAGCAAATGTTCATCGTGACCATTTGTTCCGGCACGCTCGGTTCGTGGTGGTC
>CAJXBG010000136.1 GCA_913050215.1 uncultured Gammaproteobacteria bacterium | reverse complement strand
GGTGAAGCAACTTGGGCCCGCTATGACCCGCCATTTATGCCCTCGTTTCTTCGAAGAAACGAAATTTTGTTGCCAGTCACAGCGCGCTAGAAACCTCGCTTAACAAAAACTTTGCGAGCTTACTCAGCGTATAGAACGGCCAGAATCCGGATAGTTTTCACCGCGAGTTCAGATCTTCCCGCATTGGCACATAAGAGTTCCTGTCGAGAGATTTGGCACACATCCACCCGCTTTCTTGTGAATTGCTAGCCAAAAGTTTATATCGGCTCTCGCATCGCTTGACTTGTATCCTCGAAAGCATAGTCCCCTCGTACTCGTCTCAGGCATCAGGTTTGCCATTGGTGAGAATTAACGGCAATTTTGTTTGAATGCCTTAGTTAGCAGCAAGACTCTCAATCGGCATCCATGGTTTTTGAATTGCCGTGGGCACCACCGCGGCCATCAGCCATCATAAAAAAACACCAAATCATGATTGCGTAAATTTCAATGACCGTCAGCAATGACCCCGCATACCTTACTTCGCAACTGTGGTTTATAGCACCTATGTTGAGTAGACTTTTAGCGAAACGTGGTAAACCCGTGAGTAGTATCGTCGTTGTAATTTCGAGCGCTTTGAACTGAGAGATTAATATGAATAAGAAAAAAAGATGTGTTGTGGTGATGTACGACACGTTATGCCGGCATTTTTTGCCAACGCATGGCAACAACTGGGTAAAAGCACCGAATTTTGAAAGATTGGCGAAAAAGACCGTGCAGTTTGAAAATTTCTATGTGGGTTCTATGCCTTGTATGCCAGCAAGAAGAGAAATGCACACGGGTAGATATAACTTTTTGCATCGCTCTTGGGGGCCTTTGGAACCCTTTGACGACTCAATGCCTGCGATCTTGCACGACAATGGTGTGCATTCTCACAAGGTGACTGACCATCTGCATTACTGGGAGGACGGCGGTGCGACCTATCATCAGCGTTACACCACCTTCGATTTAGTCAGAGGTCAGGAAGGAGATAAATGGATCGGAGATGTTGAGAAACTCCGTGATCCCAACTACGGCTCAGACAGATGGTCTGAATTGCAAAGGCTGAGTTATCAAAAACAGGACAATATCAATCGAGAGCATATGGGGACAGTTGAACTGCAACCACAATATAAAACGTTTGATCTTGGATTGGAGTTTATCGAGCGCAATAAGGATGCTGACAACTGGTTCCTGCAAATAGAAACGTTTGACCCACATGAGCCATTTTTTACCCAACAGGAATTTCAAGAACTATACCCGCATGATTACGATGGCCCGCCATTCGATTGGCCGCCCTATAGAGAAGTTAGGGAAGACGAGCAAACCGTCGAGCACATAAGATATATGTATGCTTCGTTGATTACTTTTTGTGACCAACAACTTGGCAGAGTGTTAGACGCTTTTGATGAACATAATTTGTGGGAGGATACGATGTTAATCGTCAACACCGACCATGGTTTGTTGATGGGTGAGCACGACTGGTGGGCAAAAGTGGTAACGCCGTTTTTTCAGGAAATCGCGCATATTCCCTTTTGGGCCTATGACCCTCGAACGCCAGACAATGTTGGGAAAAAGAGTGATGCGCTGGCTCAAACCATTGATTTGGGTCCCACAATTCTCGATTTTTTTGATGTTCCACTGACAGAAGACATGCAAGGTAAACCGATCTTTAATCACTTAGATGGCGTCGAAGAGATCAGACAAGCCTCCCTTTATGGTGTCATGGGTGGCCAAGTGAATGTGACCGACGGCCAATACGTGTACATGCGGGCGAATACCACCGAAGATAATCAGCCGCTGTTCGATTACACGCTAATGCCAACCCATATGAAAAATAGGTTCACACCCAGAGAGCTTCAAAAATGGGAAAAAGTAGCGGGTTTTGGGTTTATGAAAGGATGCGAGGTGATGCAAATTCCGACGCGCACGGCACCTACTTTTTATAACAAAGACCATCCCTTCGGCAGAGGTCGAACAGCAACGCTGTTATTTGATGTGAACGCTGATCCGGGTCAACTTCAACCCATCTCCGACCCAGAGATAGAAATCCGGATGATTAAATTGATGATCAGAGAGATGGCAAGAAATGAATGTCCCTCGGAGCAATATGTTCGGCTTGGGTTGCCGGAGCCTCGTAGGCTCGCGAAGGGACATGGCGATGAGCAGATTGAAATGCCTTCAGATCTGGAAATTCAGCAGTCTTGTGTGTTGATGAAAGCCCAGGGAATTGAATCTGCCCAGCACGGAGCGGCAGGATTTCCAAAAATGCCTTTCCAGCGTGTTGCTTGGGAAGGCGAGAAAACCCTAAGTTCAGTAAGTTTGCCTGATAATTTGAGATTGAGGCCGGGTTATCTCATCAGTCAAACCAATGAGTCGCCTGATGATTAGAATCGGACTAAGTTAACATACTCGACACTCACCTGCTGCGCTTTGATGAGCGCATTGCACCCAACTTCACAGAATGAGTGTTTAGGGTGATGACGCCTGCACCATAGGCTATCCGTCGCTTGTCAGCAATCTGAGAAAAAACCGATAAGCCTGCTTTGCTTGCGATGAAGACTTTGCGGCTGAGAGCTGTTCTTACAACAGGTCTACCCTTGAGACCTTGTATGAGTTCGATTTGCTCTGAGGCCCTGCGTTGAGGCTATAAATCCAAGTAAAAAGCCCCGCACTAGCGAAAGAAAGGGTTTCTGAACTCGACAAATCTCTGGTAGGGTGTTCGGAGAAGTTGCGGTTTCTTAATAATATTAATAATTAAAATAAGGAAAGTGCTATGAGTTCTAATCAAATCTTAACCATCTTGTCTGTTTTAATCGCTTTGGGGGCAACGGCTGTCCCAGACGTGATGCCTTACTGGGCGCTGGTACTTGTCGCGGTTGGCTTGGTCAGCGGCTTTATGAACCCCTTGCCCGATATGACATCAAGGATGGCCTACACTGTCGCGGCGATTGCAATTCCGACCATCGCTAACGCGCTCGATGCGATTCCTGTGGTTGGGGCTCACGCGAATATGTTGATCGATAATATTATGATCTCAGTTGCCGGTATGGTTATCGCTAATTTCATTTTGTTGATGATCAGCCAAGTGAGATCGTCGGATTAAATATGGCGGCCGAAAACAGATCGGGTGAGTAAAAGGTTTATATCTGGTCTGTTTTTGGTGATGTAGCGATGAGCCCAAAATCATAGGGTTCAGAATAAGGTGGCAAAACAAAAGTCACCAACGATAGGTTTCGCAAAGCAATAGGCGATGTCTCGCCTTCCTCGAGTCTTACCATCAGTCCGGCCGGTTACCCTGCGCATGTCATCCGGAGAAAACCGACAAGTCATTTAGTCGCGATGGCGACTTTGCGGCCTAAGCAAACCTTTTGACTCAAAGTGTCAAGTAACCCGCCCAAATCTTCCCAGAATTCAACGCTGTGCAAATACTGGGTTGTTGCATGCAATAGAGAACGGTCTTTACGATAGGTGAAGCCTTGAGGCTACGAGTGAGTTTGATTTACTCTGGTACTTTACGCTCACCTATAAATCGGGAAAAGAAATTTACAAGTATGACAAACGCTAACTGGCACTACCCAACGAAAATTATTGTCGGCGCAGGGCGCATCGCCGAACTACCTGTATTGTGCAATGATCTCGGCATCAGCAACCCACTGTTAGTAACAGATCCTGGGATTGCTAATTTACCCATGATGCAATCCATCAAAAATATTTGTGCGCAATCCAACTTACCGATTGTCGTCTTCAGTCAGATTAAACCCAATCCAACGGGGCAGAATATTGAGGATGGAGTGACCACATACCTTGCAGGCGATCACGATGGCATTGTTGCGCTAGGCGGCGGATCTGCTCTTGACGCTGGCAAGGCTATCGGTTTGATCGCACGACAAAAGTGCCGTTTGTGGGCCCTAGAAGACGCCGGAGACAACGACAAGAATGCTGACCCTGATCTGATTGCCCCCATCCTTGCCATCCCAACGACAGCAGGCACAGGCTCTGAGGTCGGTCGTGCCGGATTAATTGTCAATGAAGCCGAGCAACGTAAAGTCATTATCTTTCATCCCAAAATGTTGCCCTCAAGCGTTATTTTAGACCCGGAACTTACCGTGGGTTTACCACCTCACATCACCGCGGCAACCGGCATGGACGCGTTGTCGCATTGCCTAGAGGCGTGGTGCGCACCAAACTTTCACCCCATGGCAGAAGGTATCGCGCTGGAAGGTATTCGGCTAGTACGGCACAACATTGAAACAGCGGTTGAAGATGGCAGTGATATAGAAGCGCGCCTCAATATGCTCGTGGCTTCAATGATGGGTGCAACTGCTTTTCAGCGCGGCCTGGGTGCCATGCACGCCCTAGCACACCCGTTGGGTGCAGTGTACGACGCGCACCATGGTCTGCTTAATGCTATCTTGATGCCTTATGTGCTTAAGGCCAATCAAAGTGCCATTGATGAAAAAATCGCGAGGCTGGCGGGTTATATCGGCATCGAATCAAGCTTTTCTGGCTTTTTGGATTGGGTGCTAACACTCAGAGGGCGCATCGGGATTCCGCACGCGTTATCTTCTGTTATTGAACAAGATGAAGTCTTCTCGCAGATCGGTGAAATGGCAATCGTCGACCCCTCGGCGGGCGGCAATCCGATTGCTTTTTCGGCAGGTGAATATCAGGCCATATTAGATGATGCTTATCATGGTCGCCTTTAAGGCATTGACTAGGAGTCGACGTTCTTGATGTTGTCGTCCGGGTTTCGGTCAATCAGCTTATTAAAAGGGTCAATACCTACAGCATATGGTTTTGTTCCAGTAATGATCGAAATCGTGTGCGAATTCCCTTCGATCTGCTGCTTGCTGATTTGTATGACGTTGTAGACGTCAGTTTCTTCGTCCTTCTCTCCGAGCAGGGCGATATCAAACAGGCCATTCACGTCGATCTCGGTTTCTTTTCCTGCCCCGTCTGCCTCGAATTTTGCGAGGCTGATATCCATCGTGACTTCAAACTGCCCATCGGCCAGTTCCTCGACGGCGACTTCCTGGACCTTGAGATCGAACAGGACGATCTTCTCCAGCAGGTCCGTAATCAGCGCGTCGTGTTCGGGACCGGCGGCGAGGCGCAGTGCCTGAATCAGGTCGAGCGTCGTCGGGAATGGCGCTCCCTGGAAAGCATGCTTCTCGAGAAAATGCTTTAACGCTTTGTTGACCACGTCCTCACCAATGTAGTCCTGCAAAGCGTAAAGCGCGACGCTTCCTTTCCTGTAATGAATGTATTGCTGGTTTTCTACGAGGCTTAATGGGAGTTCTTCAATCAATTCAGCACCCCGACTACTTAGATATCGGTCCAGTTCAAACTCCAGGAACTTCTTCATGGTGTCTTCGCCGTATTCGTTCTTCATCACCATCAGGGCAAAGTACTGTGCAAGGGTTTCCACGATCATGGTCTGGCCCTGAACGTCTGCGCCAAGCACTTGGTGAGCCCACCACTGGTGCGCCAGTTCGTGGGCGGTGACGTAGTACACATAGTCGATATCTTTCTTGTCGGTCAGGTCTGCCACAAAACCGATACGCTCTGAAAATGGGATCGTGTTGGGAAATGACTGCGCAAACCTGCCCTGGTAGCCCGGAAACTCGAGAATCCTGAACTGGCGATATTGGTAGGGCGTGAAGTTCGCCTCGAAATATTCAAGTGATTTCTTGGTTGCATAGATCATGCGGTCTACATTGTAGTTGTGCTTGTAGTACACCTCGATGGCAATATCGTTCCACCGGTCGGTCTGGACTTCATAGTCGGCAGACAAGAACGAGAAAAAGCTCCAGATAGGTGCGTCCATTTTGTAGTGGAAATAGGCGCGGTCGTTTTCTTCCCAGGACTTTTGCAGGTAACCCGGCGCAATTGCGTGTTGCCCCCTGCTGGTTGAGACAATAGCTTCAAATTCGGTTCTACCGGTTCCACCCAGTGATGTAGTACCCAGCGCTCCAGCGTCATCGATTTTGCGCATTCGCTGGATAGGTTCCAGGTCATATTTGCGGCGCTTCGCGTTGTCCTGCAACTCCCCGCCGGACTGATATCCGGGTATGGGGAAGACGTCCAAATTGTTAAAAAAGGTGCCGTTCTTTGTGAGTTTCATGCTGGCTCCGTTGTTCATGAAGCCCGGTGTAAGCCATTCCGTTCTGAAGCTTACCTTCAGTTTATCTCCTGGTTGCAGCGGTTGTTCCAGCTGGTAAATGTAGAAACCGAAGTCGTCGTCTTCAAGTTCGAGGGTCGAATTCGGAATTTCAAGAGCGGTAATCGAAACCCCTGGCGCTCGTGTGAAATGCAATTCTTCGATGGGCAAGGCACCGTCGTTAACCATCTCGTAGTGTCCTTTCAGGAACACTTCCCGTTCCTCGGGGAAAATATCGACTTCGACGTAAGTTGAAAAAATACCGGGCTGCCGCTGGTATTGGTATTGTTTGTAAGTTTTCTCAAAGTTGGCCATTTTCTCTTCCAGCTCGAGATTGCTCATATAGGGGTTAAGCATGGTGGTGTTGTAGTAAATAAAGCCGCCTGTCGCTGTCAGTGACATCACGACGACCGCAGCAGCGATGCCAACAGATCCGGTAAACCTTTGCCTAGCAACGGCCACACTTGATTTAAAAGTGAACTCGGAACCTCTCGGCCAGAAGAGATGAATAATGACCATTAGCAGTAACCCCCACAGGGACCAGTAAAGCGTATACCAGAGGAACGGCTCGATCAGGTGTGTATAGCCGGTAAAGGTTGAATAGTTCATGAAGGGTTTATTCATTCTATAAAGGTGGTGCTGAAAACCCATCTGCGGCAGGGCAATCAGCGAAACCGTGTAAAGCACAATGAGGAACATCGTGATATACCGGCTTCTCGTTATGACAAAGAAAAAGATAGAAGCCACACACATGAAGTACAGTGGAAACTGGTAGAACATCAGCAGCCCCTGTATATACACCAGAATTTCCAGTTCGTAGTAGCCGTTGTAAAGCTGGACACCGATCGCCGCGAGTGCAGAGACTACAAGCATTGAGATAATCACCAGTATCAGGCCAGATAGTTTGGCCATCATCATCACCCAATTCGGGTATGGCAGTGAGTCAACGATCTCACTGAATCTGGCGGCGCGCTCTTTCAGCATGACTTCCCCGGCGTAGTAAACGAGTACGCCGATCAGGGAGAGTGCAAGAGTGCCGTTGATGATCATAACGAAAGTACCGGTAGTCGGGTAAACCGGTGTACCGAAAATATTATCTAGGCTGCCCGCAGTTGAGCCAAGCACATTTAGGATGCCGAGCAACATAAGTACAATGAAGGGGGCGCTGAAGACGATGTTCCTGAATTCTAATTGGGTCTGCGAGAAATACTGTGCGAGATTTGCGCTCAGGCCGAATTCTCGGGTGACTTGCGGCAGGGAAAATTCAACGCGGGTATCGGGAACTGCAGGCTCATCAGCTTGCACCTTGTTCTTGCCGTTCCTTCCCAACGTTACTTTTTCCACTGAGAAAGGAAAAAGACGGTAGGCAACTCCAAGAAAGATTAAGCCAATAGACAACCACAATGCCCGATTGATCAGAAAATTTCCTTCCATCGTGGGGATGAGCGCGTTTTTTTCAAATACTGTCCAGTAACGCGTTTGCTCAGCGAGAGCCGTTAGCCCGAAGGGCTCAATCTTGCTTACCAGATCCACAGTCTCCGGTTCGGTAAAGCTACCCATTACAAATGTCATCATCAGGAACGCGATCGCTGCTACATAGGTCGACATCATGCTGCGTGTGATCGTTGCGAGGCAGAAGAAAATACAGGACATGAAAAACAGGGTTGGCAAAACAATGGCCCAGGTCGCAAACCAGTAGGCGCCCCAGCTGAATTCTGCGATTCTTTCCTGGTCGAGCCAGGGTGCAAACTCGCCCGCGACGACGCCCAGTAAGCCGGCGAAATAAATACCGAAGGAAAAAAGAAGTGCACCAAAGAACCGGCCATACAGGTATTCGAACTTCGTTACATTGGTAGTGAGAAACAGCTCAGCGGTTTTCAGGTCATAGTCTCTGACAACGCCATTGGCAACAAAAGCAACCGCACCAAACAGGGAAAGTATCGACAGTGTTGCAAGCGATGAAATAACAGCGATTGGCGCGTTGATGTTGACGTTGCTGAAAGTTGGGCCGATGGAGACGTTATCACTGGTGGTCGACAGGAATGTCAGCAGGAAAAAGACACTGCAAAGGATATAGAACAGAAACTGCCTGCGATGGTAGTTAACTTCAAATCTGAAGATTGAACCGAACATACTCGTACTCCTCAGAAGCTGACGTTGATACCATTGGATAACAGGGTAGAGAAGTAAACATCTTCGAGGTCCGCATCAATGGGTTCGAATTCCTGACCGGGAGAATCGTCACTCAGCACGTGGATGATCGTCTGGCCTGCAGACAGATGGGACAGAATAACTTGGTGTTGGTCCCGGTAGGTGGCAATGTCGCCTCGTTTTATTTTGGTCCGCCAGAGTTTGTTTTTCAGCTTGTCTAGCACATCACTCGGCGTGCCTGTTAGCAGGATCTCCCCTTCGCCCATGATGGCCATGTTGGCGCACAGATCACTAACATCATCGACGATATGCGTCGACAGGATAACGACAACGTTTTCGCCAATCTCTGCCAGCAGGTTGTGGAATCGATTACGCTCACTGGGGTCAAGGCCCGCGGTGGGTTCATCCACGATAATAAGTTTCGGTTCACCAATAAGTGCCTGGGCTATGCCAAATCTCTGTTTCATTCCGCCGCTGAAAGTATCGATGGACTTTTTACGAACGTCATAAAGATTGGTCTGGTGAAGCAGGGCGTCGACCGTCTCTCTACGCTCACCTTTGCGGGTGACACCTTTGAGTGTTGCCAGATGATCCAGCATCAGTTCCGGCGAGACCCTTGGGTAAACACCAAACTCCTGAGGTAGATAACCGAGAACCTTCCTCAGTGTGTCTTTATTATTGATGATGTCAATATCATCCAATTGGGCTGAACCATCATCGGGTTCCTGGAGAGTTGCCAGTGTTCTCATCAGGCTGGATTTACCAGCGCCATTGGGCCCGAGTAACCCAAACATCCCTTTTGGGATATCAAGCGAGATATCGTTTAGCGCTTTGACGCCATTTGAATAGGTTTTCTTGAGGTTTTTAATCGTTAACATGTAACTGGCCCTTTTAGACAAACTCACCGTTCAATTTACCTGCGTTATCTAGCGGGTGATACCTCTTTGTGTCAGTGCGTTGTTCTAATGGGACGAAGCAGGCAGATCTGGCGGCAATATAGTCCTAGGAACCGGGTGTGGTTTGCAAAAAGATTGTTGGGTGTTCGATTTTATCGTTTCGCCGTTTCATGCATGATGTCAAAACAACAAATGACGGGGTCAAAAAATGAGCGCAA
>CAJXBG010000135.1 GCA_913050215.1 uncultured Gammaproteobacteria bacterium | reverse complement strand
GCTGATTGCCCTCGCTGTCACTTCAGACGGACAAAAAAAAGCCTCTCACTCAAATTGAGGAGAGGCTTTTTGTCTTACCTATACTATTTTAAATAGTGTCTCTCGAAAGAGTCTTAGTCAAAAGAGTATTTAGCTTTCACGTACCACTGACCACCGTTCATGCCGAATGGACCTGCTTCTGGATAGAGTTGGCCTAAGCCACCAGAACCTGGGTTTTCGTCATTGTAGGTGTCGAACAGGTTGTGCACGCCGCCGATGACTTCAATGCCGTTGTCGAAGCTATAAGCTGCTTCAACGTCAACCAGAAACTCAGGGCTAACGTCGTTAACGCCGTTGCCTGTGTCATCCCACTCACCGTAGTAGCTAACGCGAACTAGGCCGCGCAGATTGCCCTGTGTGTGTGACCATGCCAAGTTACCTTTAACGCGCGGTAGCAGATCTTCTAATGCCTGCTGACGACCAGCAGAAATTGGATTCACGATACCACGGCTGGTCACTTCAGTTGAGTTGTAGTTCATCGCAACAGTCAGGGTAGAGAAGCCGCCGAACGCGTCGAAGCTAGTGTTACCAACGATGTCAATACCTTGTGTTTCAGTATCGAAGCTATTTGCGAAGAAGCGGAACTGCGCCAAGTCATCTAGACCGATAAACTCCTGGCGATTCAAAGTGCCATTTGCGTCAAGGCCAGTGAGTGCTGCAGAAACAGAGGTGAACTCAGTGCCGCCACCAGCGAAGTTAAGCGCGTCGAGGAAGTCAATGTTCGCACCTAGTGCTACACGTTCTTCTACTTCGATGTTGTAGAAGTCGACTGTCCACTCTGAATTACCCACTTCAAAGGCTACACCGATAGAGAAGTTCTGCGCGTCTTCTGGTCCAAGCGTTGGAGCGCCGTTACCAGCACTAGCAATGAATGAAGCAGCTAACTGTCCAGCTGCTGAATTCAGAGGCAGCGTGCCTTGGTCTACGAGCTGACCGCCAACGTTCTGAGTTGTTACGTTGGTGATATTCGCCTGACCAGCAGTCGGTGCGTGGAATCCAGTAGAGATTGCACTACGGATGCTGAAAGAATCATTCACACGGTAGATACCAGCGATCTTAAAGTCAGTCGTGTCACCGAAGTCACTGTAGTCTTCGAAGCGCAGTGCGCCTTGGAGCGTCAGAGCATCAGTCACGTCAGCTTCAAGTTCACCGTAGACAGCATAGCTGTCCTGATCGCTAGAAGTGCTGTTAGGGAATCCACCGAAGCCGTTAGAGCTTGAAGAGAATCCTTGGTCAGCTAGCGGACCCAGTGCATAAGAAGCTGCATCACCAGCGAAGAGATCAAATTCTTCTTCACGATATTCAGCACCGAATGCGACGTTCAGGTCAGAAGCTAAGCCGTTCATTGCAACTGGAAAGCTAAAGTCTGCGTTGTAAACAGTTTCTTTTTGCTCTTGGCCACCAGGAACGAAGTCGCGTGGTGTATTGGGCCCCAAAGATGCATTCACGGTGTTGCGAATGAAGAAGTTTGTTTCGTTCGAACCTGTGTAAACACTAACATCGTAGCTCAAACCGTTGTCCAACAATCCTCGGATACCCGCAGCGATGCTGAAGTCTTCGTTAGTACCACCAAATCGTGGTACGAAACCACCAGGGATAGTCTCAACAAAAGAGAAACAGTTAGCATCAGCTGTTACAGCTTCTAAAACTGTTGCATCAGGGATCAATCCGTTAGTACCAGTTAGTGGGATACCAGCTGGGCATGCGCCGCCGACACCTAGACCATCAAGGTCACCAACACGCACTGAAGCAACACCGTTTTCTGGATCAAGTGCACCCGTAATTGGGTCAACAAGCTCACCACGGTAAACACCGCCACGGTTAGTTGGGTTACGGTAGAAGAAACCACCCGTTACTTCACGCTCACCGATATTACCGAAAGCATAAATTTCAGCGTTGTCATTAATCTCAAGACCCGCATTGATGAATACTTTGAGATCGTCTTCAACGTCTGGCTGGCCCCAGTACTGTGGTGCTTCATCTGTGTAAGAATTAATTGTGCGGAAGTCAGCAGCATCTGTATTGCCTGCAGCAATCAACGCAAGCACGTCGTCACGTACAACACTTCGAACAGTGCCGTCAGTTTCGCCGTATTCAGCTGTGATGTTCACGAAGCCGCTATCACCTAGCGGTAAACCAATGTTACCGGAAATGCGGTAGTTGTCGCCGTCGCCTTCGTAAGTTGAGCCAGAGCTCACTTCAAGGAAACCGCCTTCTGATGCATCACGAAGTACAAAGTTGATTACACCTGCAATCGCGTCTGAACCATACTGCGAAGATGCACCGTCACGCAGTACTTCAACTCGCTTAAGCGCCATAGATGGGATTGCTGAAATATCAACGCCCTGAGCACCGTCAGAGATACCACCACCGAGGAAGCTGATGACAGATCCTCTATGACGACGTTTGCCGTTTACCAGAACCAAAGTGTTGTCTGGTGACAAGCCGCGTAAGTTAGCAGGACGAGATACTGTTGCTGCGTCACTAATTGGCTGTGCGTTAACGTTGTAAGAAGGTACAGCCGTACGAAGTAGATCTTGAACATCAGATCCTGCCGCACGAGTGAAGTCAGCACCTGTAATAATATCTACTGGTGCCGGGGTGTCCGAAGCTGAGCCAGCGGCACGACGTGTACCAATGACCATGACTTCTTCGAGTTCATCAGCATCGCCTTCTGCTGCGATAGCTGGTGCTGTGCCCAAGCCGGCTAGAACTGTAGCGACTGTGGCAACCGTACAAACAAAACTGCGTTTGCTAGAGTTGTAAATCATATGTTGCTCCTGTGTAATTGTCGGTCGACCGAAAGTATTAACTAGGTACAGCGAACACTTTGAGGCGAACTTCCTTTACGCATCAGACGTTGCCTAAATGGCTCCCCCAACAAGCGGTGTTGATGCGACGCAGCATATTAATTCCAACTCACTAAAAATGCTAATAAAATTGCTCTGCAGACCGCATTTTTTGGGGAATTTTGCCAAAAAAGCATTTTTTGGTCCTTCGATTCAGAAAAAAAGCGGATGTTTGTAACGATGAAGCGCTTTTCTTTGCGTTTCTGATCCAGTTTCGAGCTAGGTCGAATTGCCTAGATTATGCGGTTTTAGATTCGCTGAACGAGGTTTACACTGCTCTGAAATCAATTTTGGACACAAGTTTCAACGCTAAAACTCCCACGCCATCGACATGGGGCGCTTTTTCGCCATTTCGGAATGCCGATCGCTATCACAACCTTGCGCAGTTGAACCTTTAAGCGCATGACGACGAGCAAGACTCAAGCGCGTCATTCCATCCTAGGCTCAGTAACCCGTTAGTTATTTGGTGTCCCTGTTAGGGCCCGAAATTGCAAACGACACATCGTGCTAATTGCGTTCACGACCTTCTCGCCCTATTCTTGATGCATCGGCGTGACAACAGCGTTTCCACACGCCTATCCGCCACATTTGACTCAGGAAAAGCAGAACATGAGTATCCCCCAATTTGACCCCAATCATGTCGCCGCGCACTCGTCCTCTGAGGATCATATGTATCGCGCCGAGCTGTCATCGCGAGATCCGATGAGTTCAGTGCTGGCGGACAACCCGGAAATCTACTTTGTACCACCCAAGCGCAAAAGCGAATGGGGCCAGTGGGAATTTAAGCCGGGTTCGTACTACGACACGACCACCGGAGACAAACATCCCTATTGGAAAGACAAAGACCTGCCGCAAGCCAGCAAAGATATCGAACGCCTGCGGGCCGATATGCGGCAGTGGGGTTACTGCAAGATTGAAGATGCGTTGTCTGCAGAACAGGTTGCCAACATTCGAAAGCGGGTGCTCGACCAAGCAGAGGGTGAGCGCATGGCCGGCATCGCGCAGAGAACACCCAGCGGTCAGAACATCAATTGCTGTGTTAACAAGGGCCGCTGTTTTGAGGGGTTGATAGAGCAACATCCATCGGTTGTTCAGGGTGGGCCGCTGGTCGAGCAACTTGTCACAGAGGCACTAGGCAACAATTGGATCTGTACATCGTTAATTGCCGCTATCTCTCTGGAAGGCGGTGTGCCTCAGGCGCTGCATCAGGATCAGGATATTGCACTGGATTCGCGCAGTCCGATCACCATCAATATCTTGACCGCCATCACAGACATTGATGAAACCAATGGCGGCACGCTGGTGATCCCCGGTAGCCACAAAATACTGTCCGATGCCGTTAGGGAACAAAAGCCCGTTGGCAAGCTGCCACCTGCGATCAATGTTGACGCCCGGGCCGGGACCATGATTATTACCGACGGGCGCTTGCTACACGGCACTGGCGTTAACCATACCAAGCAGCCACGCATTGTGATGCTAAATGGTATGCAGCATCCGATCATCAGACAACAGGAAAACTGGATGTTGTCTGTTCATCCCGAGGTCATCAAACGTGCAAGCCCAAAGCTATTACAACGCATGGGCTACCAGGCCACCAATGCTGCACAAACAAATGAAGGACACGGCTTTGGCGCTCGCGGTGAAGTTGACGAGCTTACCGGCTCGACGCTGGATTTCCGTATGGCGGCGGATAACGGCGACTATCTACGCGTCGGTGAGCTCGGCCCGGAATCTACACCAGAAGAACTCAACATGCCTTTTACATTACGTGATGTGGTGACCAAAGCGCGTGCAGGTGGGCAAAGCGCGCCTGTCGGCATTGGTGGCTCGAAGGCGAACCCCTAGAGGTAAAACCGACCCGAAACGGTGGTGATGCAGCTGGTCTGACTATTTAGAAAACACCTTCACTAAAAAGTATTTTCAGCGACCGCAGCGACCATATTTAGTCAGTAATAAAGTGAACAAACCACGTGTGGTGGGCGTAAAATAGCCATGAATGACAACAATAATCTCAATCTCATCACCCGACTTGAATTACTTGACACCCTGAAGGTACTCGCCAGTGGCAATCCAGCTGGGATTCAAATTACCGCTTTGTTAAACGGCACCCCCAGCGAAACCGCGATTCGATCAGAAAACGACATCTTCGATATTCAATTTGACAGAGACACACTTGAAACGATCGCTTATGCGGTCGAGCAATACGCCTACGCACTAGCTGAACCCTATGTTGGTTCAGTAGAAGAAGGGACCAATAAAACATCAGACGATCGCTCTTTTCAATATTGGCAGGTGCTTTCGGAGCGATGGAGCTATCTAGAGTTGATGCGTTGAGCAAAGTAAGGAACGCACTTGCCGAATATTAGACAACCCATCAACACAAGCTATTTAACCGCATCGTAAGAAAAGACTGCAGCGAACGGTTCATCAAGTGCTATCGCAATCTTGAATGCAACTTCCAGCGACGGTGAGTACTTTTCTTTTTCGATTGCAACGATTGTCTGCCGCGTCACACCTACTTCTTCCGCCAGTTGTTGCTGCGTCATCTCTCCGTGCGCAAATCTTAGTTTACGGATAGTGTTTTTCACGCTTGTCTTCGCCATCAGACATTAACCCGGTAGTACCAGATCTGCGTCACTAGCTTAGACGCCTCTGAAACAGTGAGTGCCAACATTAGATAAACCGAGACCAGCAAACTTGATGGCACAGGGGGTGCACCCGCTATGGCGCTGCGAATGAGAATATGACCTGTGATCAAGACAATGCCTATCGCTAGAACATAGCCAGACAAACGATCAGCTTTCAGATTAAATTCCTTGTCCCGTTCGTCACTGCTCTCAACGCCAGATCTGGCAGCAATAATGCTGTGGTAGACAATCTCAATCACGATGATGACGCCTATCACAAAAATCAGACGGGGCAGGATGTCTATGAAAGCGCCTCCGTTTGCAATGTGAGGCACCGCGAGCGGATAAAACAACCCACTCGATACAGCGATAGCAAGAAGCGATCCCCAAGCACTTTTTTCCTGAAAAGATAAATCCACCATATTTCCTCTCTGTTACAACGACAGACTGCAATGTAATTAATATTTTACTCAATGTCTAATATTTTTTACATCTATTTGTTAAGAGATTGTAAGCTGGGACCCGATGATCCAAACGCTATTGGCATAAATACTTCGGAGATTTATAGATCGAACAGAGATAACACGCCATGGTTAAACGGACAGGTTTTCTGTTTGGCTCGCGATGGCCAATTGATCAGAGGTCGGCGACTTGGGTCACTTCTTGCACGATCGAGAGAGCACCAAATGCTGTCTGGACTAGTAATATCGGTGCTTGACAATGATGGCATGCGCTCCGATTTAGTGCCCCAATCCAAGCACCTTTTATTACACTCAGTTTGACTTATGGAGTCGCAAAATAGGGGATAAAAACCTGATAATAAGGGTCTTTTCCATGGATCAATGGCGCGCGCAGTCCGCCGGAGCAGCACTTGAAAAACCTCACAATTATCGGCCTCTGGTTTCTCGCTGCACTGTCAGTGCAGGTGGAGGCAGCTAAGCAGCCGGACACCCGTCATTTTGATGTGGCTGAGTTCGATAAAAAGATGGCGACGATGCATACCGAAACAGATGTACCCGGAATGGCGGTGGCAGTCCTGCAAGATGGGCGCATACTGCACGCTAAGGGCTACGGGATAGCTGGACCCGATGGCACACCCGTCACAACGCAAACTGCGTTTCAGACTGGCTCCATCACCAAGTCTTTTGTTGCACTCGTTATTCTACAGCTGGCAGCGGAAGGTAAGCTTCATCTCGACGATCCGGTGGTGCGCCACCTGCCAGAGTTCCGCACCGCTGATATCACGCTGTCGGATCGAATCACCATTGACCATCTGGTCACTCACCGCAGCGGACTGTCGACGTTGGAAGGCAACAGCGCGAATGCGACGAACCCTACCCTCTCTGGTCCAGCGGCTGCAGTGGCAGGATTGGCCGGCGTACGGTTGTCCGCAGAGCCGGGTGCAAACTTCCAATATTCGAATGCTAACTATGCCGTGCTGTCTCATCTGATCGAGATACTCGACAATCGCAAATTTGAAGAGGTCCTGACTACTCGCATCTTTAAGCCGTTGGGTATGACCAACAGCTTCGTACAGCAACCTTCCTCGGACGCTATCGCGGTCGCCACGGGATACCGTCTTTGGTTCGGTGTGCCACGACCCTGGCAACCCGCACCGTCTGTCAAGCAAGACCGACGCATGATCGGCGCAGGCGGCATTAATGCCAGCATCGAGGACATGGCACGGTATGTGGAAGCCGTGCGGGTCCGCGACCCACGCATCGTACCGACAGGAACGCAAAGGCTTTTTGCCATCAACCCTTTCCATGAGCATTGGGGGTATGGTTACGGCTGGTATACCGACAGTAGTAGGGCCGACCCAGTTTTTGAGCACTCCGGTTTTACGCCGGGTTTCTATTCCTTTGCCGCAATGGTACCTGCAAAGGGACAGGTTGTCGTAGCGCTAACGAACATGTCGGGTCTCGCACATGGCGACCTACCCCGAGCTGTCACGCACGCAGCATTGGGGAGAGATCAGATACCGGCAGCAGCACCGATCACTGCGCAATTCGCGATCTGGTCAGCGGTATGTGCACCGCTCGGAATTTTGTTGTTGCTCTACAAGACTGGCGTGCACCTGTTGTCAAGTGATCAGCTCAAGCGTCCTCGCGTCCGCTTGCTGAATCTTGGTTTCACCACAGTCCTCGTGGCGGTCACTTATGTCATCTGGATCGGCTTTCAGCGCTTGGTCGGGGTTAGCTTTTCAACCGGCTTTGCGTTTTACCCTGATCTGACCGGCACCGCGGTGGTGACCATGGTTCTTGCGATGCTGCTTGCCACAGGCCGCCTAGTGATTGCTGTCCGCGGAAAATAATCAAGGTGTTTACGTGAAACTCAGGTATTGCCATGCCCTGGCGTAATTGAGTAGAAATCATTTCGAAAAGCAATTAGGACCAGCAGTCTTCCGCAATGCCGGTAAAATACATCATCGGACTGGTATCGTCGGCGCTAGTGGTGCGCCGACTAGTCGCGATACGTTATCCAAGATATTCACCTAATTTTTTGAGTTTGTGACAAAGATGAACGAGAAGTGACACCCAAGAGGTGCTTAGCTACGAATTGCCTTACTCGCACTAACCAAAAAACGTCCTGTCGTGGTCGCCATATGGAGTATCATGCTCCCGGACGAAACCGAGTTTCCAATGAGATAAAAGCAAGAAAACGACTCACCAAATCGCTTCTACCTTTTTTAAAAAACTACCTACTGATAGGTAGATCGTAATATTTTTCCCTCGAGCACAGTAAATCGGCAACAAAAGCATCCACGAAAACCTTGGTTGGCCTTGTTTTGTGTAGTGATATAGAATCGTCAAGGTGATTAACACGTCGACAAAAATTCTCGATACCGCGCAGGAGTTGATCCAGACACGCGGCTACTCCGCGATAAGCTTTCAGCTGATCGCAGATCAGGTAGGCATACGAAAGCCGAGTGTCATTCACCACTTCCCAAGTAAAGCCTCGTTAGGTGTCGCTGTTATTGCGCGTTATCGTGAATCCTTTGCGATACAAATGCGCTCGATTAAAGCCGATCCGGAAAAAACTGCGTGGGATGCGCTGGAATTCTACTTCTCGCCATATCTTGCTTTTGCTGAGACGCCAAACAAAGTTTGCCTTTGCGGTGCACTTGCGGGAGAGGTTCTCGCACTACCTGAAGAGATGCATTCAGAGGTCAAAGATTTTATGGAAAGCCACCAAAAATGGCTGGAAGATATTTTTCGCACAGGTCGCAAGAATGGTGAGTTCCAGTTTGACGAAACACCGCCACGGTTATCCAAGACCTTTTTTAGTGCACTGCAAGGTGCCTTGCTCATCAAAAGATCGACCGGAGATCTTAGCCAATTAAAAGATGTGCAAAAAGTTATTCGACGACTGTTACGCTAATAAACCAAACATAAAAGCTGATATAACCTCGTAAAGCAGGCCATCACGTTGCGCTTGCAAGGTTCAATTTAACGAGCGATAGCGTCACTTTCGTAGCAGGGAATAGGCGCCTGCAAGACAGTAATCGCTAAGATTATCAACCAAGGCCACGTAATTAAAATTCGAGGCCATCAGAAAAACACGGGAAGGTAGGAACAATGGAATTTTCTATGAATTGGGAAATCATGGGCGCGCTCGGAGAAATTGTCGGAGGACTTGGTGTGATTCTTTCACTGCTCTATCTGGCTCGCCAGATTAGCGACAACACCTCGTCCAATCAAAGCGCTGCAATAACCTCACTCACCGACCAGATTATGAGAGTGACTATGGTCGACAAAGAGTCAGGGACGATTTTCTTTAACGGACTGAAAGGTCTGGCGCATTTAGACGAAACTGAGCGGCTGATTTTCGTTCAGCGCGTGACTGCGACTTTCTTAATCTGGTTCAATGCCCACCTTCAATATCAAAGAAAACTGATCCCCACCGAATTTTGGATTACGTTCGCTGGCGATATCGCCTCCTACTTTCAGCATTCAGGCATTGTTGATACTTGGCAAATGATCAAACCTGGGTTTCCGCCAGACTTCGTTCTCTATGTTGAGCAATCTTCTCGGTTAGAGGCTGACGTCGATTATCTTGCGGGT
>CAJXBG010000134.1 GCA_913050215.1 uncultured Gammaproteobacteria bacterium | reverse complement strand
CCGAGGACGTCACCGGCTTAATGATCTTATTTGTTCTGCTAGCACAGGTTGCATCAATATTAGATGGGTCATTCGCTGGATCAAATTCCCTAAAAACTTGAGTCCCACCCGCAAACTTATTCCATCAACGGTATTGCACGGTCAATGTCGCCTAGGATTCGTCGGATCATCCAATGCCATATTTGTCTAGGTCGCGCAGCTTTTGGGTTTAATCAAGAAGCGATTTATCTCTTCACTCGAAGAGTCTATTCGGCCTATTTCTCTGGTGCAATTTAGCATGCAGTGCTATTGGTCTCTTCTCCAGCGAGATATTGTCTTTCTGGTTATCCAAATATTCCCCAGTCTTTTTTGTAGGATCTGTGTGCATTTTAAAGGGCGCCAAGATATTTTTTAAATCCGAGATAAAGATGGTTTAAACCTCCTATCTTCCTGTTCTTTGTCGATTTTTTTTACAACTCGCTGTCAAGGAGGTGGCTTTGCATTTATAACAAATTGAAATCCTTGAAATAAAAATAGCTGGCGTGGAATTTGCTGGATAATTTGTGCCCGGGTATTCGGCTTGGGCCAATTTAGGAGATTTGCCCATGCAGCCCCATCAACGTGCATATGTTCTTGCTCTCAACCTGTTCGTTACGTCGATTGATAAAAAATATCAATAAATTACGAAATATCTGTCTCGTCCTAACATACGTTGACAGCTTTCCGGCAGGGAGTGGTTATGGGTAAGCTATTCGAAGAGCTTAAAAGGCGGAGAGTCTTTCGCGTAGCTGCCATGTACTTGGTTGTTACCTGGTTAGTAATTCAGGTAGCTGACGTGGTGATTCCTGCTTTGCGATTACCCGAGTGGACTCTGACATTTATCACGGTTCTGTTTATGCTCGGTTTCCCCATCGCCATTGTCCTGTCATGGGCGTACGACATAACACCTGATGGTATTCGGCCCGATGATCCAGATTTACGGTCGGACACAGCAGCGCAGCCTGGCAATCAGGAACTCATATACGCGATCTTGGCCCTAGTGCTTATCGTGGTGGGGTTTCAGGTGGCAGATCGAATGCCAGCCAATCAATCGGATGTAGAAATCTCGCGCATACCCTTAGTAGAGGAGGGACTACCTCCGCCGGTCACCTATGTTGATATTGTGACGCCACCCACGGCATCGACGGCTAATTTTGCACTATCGCCCGACGGCACTAAGATTGTTTTCGTCGCGTCGGGCGATAACAGTGGCTCAAGGCTTTGGCTGCGTTCATTGGCATCTCCTGTAGCTCAGCCTCTAGTCGGCACCGAAGGTGCACTGACGCCATTCTGGTCGCCAGATAGCAGATCGATTGCTTTTTTGACAGACAACGCATTAAAAAGGACAGATCTTGGGGGCGGTGATCCCCAAAAACTGGCGCGCGCGGATTTTCCCCGTGGTGGTAGTTGGGGAATTGATGACGTCATCTTGTTTTCAGCCAATCCGACCGGCCCCCTGATGCAGGTCCCTGCGACGGGGGGAGAATCAACGGTAGCAACAGAGCTGGAGGAAGATCAGTTAAATCACCGCAACCCGTTTTTCCTTCCGGATGGTCGCCAATACTTGTTTTATGTGCAGGGTTCACCTTCAACTGCAGGCATCTATCTCGGAAATCTTGATGGCAAGGTGCCGGTTCGTCTAACGACAGCAACCAGTGCCGGAGTTTATCATCCTGATGGCTGGTTGATGTGGCTTCGCGCTGGCAAGTTGTCGGCTCAGCGACTGGCGCTGGATCAAGCCGTGCTGACCGGTGAGCAGATAAGCCTAGCTGACGGTGTTGCTGAAAACCGGGCTAACCACATAAGTGCCCTGTCAGTCTCGGGAAATGGGTTGATTGCCTATCGCCGAGGCTCTGCCAGCCTGCGGCAGTTGATCCATTTTGACGAAGCCGGAAAGCAACTTGGCACGGTAGGTGAACCAGACGGGGTTATTTATGCCCCTCGGCGGTCCCCAAGCGACGAACGTGTTGTGGTATATCGTAATTTGCACGGCAATATCGATGTCTGGCTAATGGATGGGACGCGTAAAAGTCGGTTCACTTTCAACCCGGGCATGGACGTATTCCCGCTCTGGTCTCCTGATGGCAGCCAGATCGCTTTTCATTCTAATCGTTCAGGCAAAGGTGACCTTTACAAGAAGCCCAGTAGCGGTACAGGTAAAGAATCTGTGATTGTAAGCTCTGACCTGCTTAAGTGGCCGAGTTCCTGGTCTCCCGATGGACGGCACTTGGTGTACATGGTTTCAACCCCTGAGGCGAGTACAGATTTGTGGGCAGTGTCCGTAACAGGAGATGAAGCGCCATTCGAAGTGCTGCAAACGCCCTTCGATGAACGATGGCCGACAATATCTCCTGACAATCGTTGGATCGCATATCACTCCAATGAATCAGGCAAAAATATGGTCTATGTCCGCGCATTTATTACGCCGGATACAGAGATCGATCCGACGCTGGATGGTGTGTGGCAGATTTCTGTAGCAGGTGGCACCTTTGCGACTTGGGGTCCAGATGGAGAGAAGCTGTATTACCTTAGCCCAGTGGGTGAATTGCTCGTAAGTCAATTCAACGCGACTAATGTCTCAGTCGAGGTGGGCGCCCCCAAGAAGCTGTTTGCAACCAAGATATACGGCGGGGGTCTGGACAATGGTTTAGGCCCGCAGTACGACGTGACGCCGCAAGGCGGGTTCTTGATTAACACCGTTGTCGGAGAAGGCGCTACGTACCCAATCACCCTGATACAGGATTGGAATCCCGATCAAGGTTAATGCCACTTCATCAACGGCCTATAAGCCGGGGGCAAGTCGTTGCACCTACACAGAACAGGTTCGGTGTGAAAATGTGATCAGGGTCGACCGCTTTCTTTACACTCAAAAGCCGATCATAGATTTCGCGGTCATCGTAGTAGAGATGCCATTGTTCATCGAGTATTGGCTTTTCATCATCGATGAGCATCGGACCAAGAATCAGTCTACGCTCCTTGCCGTCTTCCCAGAGATTAAGTTTACCGCTTAGGACTTCCTTTGCGATGTCGTTGGTAAATTTTGTTGTCTTCTCAAGCGAGTGGCGGACTTTGGGGTCATAAAAAACATCAAACGCAAACCAGTAGTTTCCATCGCGATTACCCAGAGCAGTCTTGGTGGTTGGGTTGTTCATCCCGGGGCCGCCAAGCATCCCTGCCTGAACGGCGGCTTTCATTCCCCGATACTCCAAAAGACCTTTGAGGCTCTCAAGATCCTTAACTTTCTGTGATACCCACTCGGCAAACGTCACACCAAGCTCAGTTTTCTGAGACATGGTGTGAGTATTCTTTCCAAACCAAAGGAGTTTTTTGGCGGAGAGGTTAAATTCACGAGCATTTTCCAACGTTAGGGCCTTTAAGAGATAAGATAGTGGGCGTCTCTTGGTGCCATCCATCAACATGTCTTGAGGAAACAGTTTGTTGAGAAGATGACCGGGTAACATACCAGGCACGTCTCTGAAACTTTTGAACACAGCATCTACATGAGCATCGTCCTGCTCCGTCCCGCCGCTGTTGGTCCACGCGCCCACCACAACGATCACAGGCACCACCCAGTGGAAATTGTTCTTGCCGGTCAGGTGGGGGTAATTTTTCATGACGTAATCGTCGAAAGTTTTAGGCAGGAAGCTCGGCAATTCATTATCAAATTCTTCACCCAAGGCCATTGCCGACAAACAGAAATCAGGGTCACCGTTTGGATCGTCGTTCATTTCATTGATGATGTTTAGTATGTGCTCGAGCGTTTGCTCTTTAAATAACCACGCCATTTTGAAACCCCGGGACTTCGGATAGTCAGCGTCCTTGAGGTACTTGATGGTAATACTAGTCAGCACGCCAAGATTTCCTGGGCTCCCTCCTAGCACGGCAAACCAAAGGTCCTGATCTAGAGGATCTTGGCTGTCTCGGTTCACAGTGCGTTTTGATCCGTCGGCTAGGATAATGTCGAATCGCAGAAGATGGTCAATCATCAGGCCAAAAGTACGACTAATAACGGATACTCCACCGGTCTGCGTGTGACCGCCAATGTGTACTTCGCAGCACTCGCCATGCGGAAAAAACAGGCCGTGCTTGCATGAAATGGCATTCACGTCATCAACGTTCAATGCCACGCCAATTGTCAGTGATTCTTCGTCTTCATCGATCGATGACTGACGGTATGGGTACGCTGCTCGATCTGGTGACTCGCGTCCGCTGAGATCGATTTGAATGTTGTCGCCCGCGGTAGAGGAGGCGCCAATATATTCATGGCCACCCGTTCTAACTGCAATGCCGAGATCGTTGTCCCGTGCATATTGAATGGCAAGCAGGATGTCTTCATCGTCTTCGACATAAATTATCGCAGCTGGTGCCATGGAGCCTTCGGGCTCAGAAGTATAGGCATACTGGTAAGCATGCACCTTATATGCTTCTGACTCGTCTCGTAGAAATACTTTGCCGCTGAAATTGGGTAGTGCAGACATCATGTGCTCCTTTTCGATAGTTCTCGCCGTTTCTGATTGGGAGAACTGCTCTTGAAAAATTTATTGTGGCAGGGCGACGCAGCCTGAAAGTGAGACCCTAGGTTCGGAGTAGCAATAAACATACCTGTTAAGGTAAATACCTAGTTTTCAAACAGATAGCGGTTAATACGACTTTGCAACAGAGGATGTTGTAAAGAATGTCGACGAACTGCTGCCTGCGAATGATCGCTATCGCTAACGATCCAAGGGTGCACACAAACATCCGCGCAAGCTATTTATAGTATGTTAAGTTTTAGGCGGGTCATGCTGAATGGATATACGTTGCCGAGCATGAGACTATCGGGGTGAATTTCTTAACTTCAAAACATGGAGCGTTGAGTGTCAAAAATAATAAGAACGTACGCCGAAAATCAAGGCAAGGCGATGCTGATTGCCGCCTTAGCTGCAATATTTTTAGGGTGGTTAGCCTTTTCTCCCGATGCGGCAGGTAAAAGCACGCTGTATTATTTCTTGCAAGTCATGGCGATTCCTGCCGATTTGTTCAAGGCGGTCATCAATCTAGTGGTGCCTATTTTGGTCAGTTCCGCGATTTTTGTCGTGGCGGCCGGTGGCGCTAAGAAACTCTCCGAAAAAGACGACAGTCTCGCGGGTAAGAAAATGGGGTTTGTGACGGCTGGGTTTCTTGCTTTTACCACGCCGATCGCCTGTTTGTTCGTTGTTATATTTCTTCAGTTCTTTAATCCGGCAGAATCGAAATTAATTGATGTGTCTTTCATGACGGAGAGAACAGAGCAGATCAAACAAGCGCATGACGCGCAAAAGCCATTCAGTGAAAAGTACCTCGCATCGAAGAAAATCGAAGCAATTAACAGCGGCGAATTTATCCCGTATGAAGCGCCGGAAACACATCCCGCGATACAGGCCAGAGAAAAGGTTAAAGCCACAACCAATATGAATCTGTTTCGCGACATCAGTTTTAGCAATATGTTGCAGTTAGTATTTGCCGTACTGCTGCTGGGGTTCGCGTTTAAGGCGATACGAACCTATGGACCGAAATCCGGCGATGAAGAAGAGGATGTGATTGTAAAAAAAGCCGCGGAAAGTTTTGTTCATTTTTCCTCTGTAACAATGCATGGCAGCTTATGGATTATCCAGAAAGCGATGCTCTTGATACCCTTTGTTATCTTCGGTTTGGTTGCGACATCGATCGCTGAGTCTGGACTAGGCCTGATTGGTTCGCTGTCGCTGTTTATGGCAACCTTCATCGCCATGTTGCTTATTTACGTGACCGGCATGTATGGCACGATTCTTACTGTTATCAATAGACCCTTTGTTGGTTTCCTAAAGTCACGGAAAGAGTTGATGATCAAGGCGTTTACCACTTCTTCCTCATCGGCTGTGATGGGGGTGAGCATTGCAACCGCGCGGCGAAATGGGATTGATGACGAGACGGCCAACATTACGATACCCATGGGTGCTACCGTTAATATGGATGGCACGGCGATGTACCAGATTTTTGTAGCCATGTTCCTCATGGTGATTAGCGGTGTTGACGGTACCGATGTGGTGAGCATGTTGCCCGTGATATTGGTGATTGTGCTTGCCTCTATGGGTACGCCAGGTGCGCCGGGGGCATCCCTATTTATTCTTATGCCAATATTGGCTTCCATGGGTATTGATACCAATCTGGTGTTGTTGATTCTCGCGGTTGATCGCTTGCTGGATATGTCACGGACAGTGGTGAATGTGGTCGGTGACCAAGTGATGGCTGAAGTTGCTTATTGGTGGTTCCACCGCCGCCCCGGGGACGCTTGAAGGCGTCTTGACTGTTTGCATTGAAATGATTTCGATTGCTAGCTAACGATTAAGCGCTTGGCGAGCCTCATGCTGACTAGATTTGCTATTATTCAGTTTGCTAGGGCCGACGTCGGTCAATGTTTAGCGGCCACATTTGAAGGCAGTGAAAGAGCAGGTTTAGTTGTGTTGAGTGCAGATCTGCACTTGGTAGCTGACGATAGGATTGCGGATACCCCGTTTTTCTGCTCGGATAAGGAGAAACTCGCGGTCGAATTCAAAGGATCGGGTGTGCCACATAAGATATCACTTGCTCCTCAGTCGGGACTCTGTCAACTTAGCTTGCGTCCCACTCCAGATACCTAATTAGAGTTTAATTTTGACAACCTTAGAAATTGTATTGATCGCAGTTTGTATGCTGTTGGCGCTAGTGCTGGCGTTTAGCCTCAAACATCTCGCCCATTATCGGTTGCGGCTTCGCCACGACGCGCTGGTATTTAAATGGCCAATTCCCCAGGCCAACCCTGAATATATTACATCTCGTCTGGAAGAGGGACCTTATGGTGCGAAGCTAGAAGCGGAGATCAATATCATTCCAGCTTATCAGTCATACGCATCATTGAATGAGCTGGAAACTGTCGTGCTAGCTAACCTTGCTAAAGACAGCAGCCGGGTTTTCGAGTTGGGTACTGCATCCGGCCGCACTACCTACATCATGGCCAGTAATATGAAGTCTGATGGTCACGTAACCACCATCACGCTCAGTCGTGAACAAGCGCTTGCTTACGCAGCTGAAGGCAGCGATGCGTCAACAGATAGCGAGCATGCGATTGAAGAGTCTCGCTTTGAAACGTTTTTATATAGCGGTACGCCGATGGAGAACCGAATTACGCAATTGTTTGGCGACAGCAAACAGTTTGATGCGAGCGGCCATGAAGAAGCTTTTGATTTGATTTTTGTCGATGGCTCTCACGCTTATTCCTACGTAAAGCATGATTCGCTGATGTGCCGAAGTATGTTGGCGCCAGGGGGCGTGATGGTCTGGCATGACTATCGAGGCAAACGAGAAGTGCCAGGGGTTTACCAGTGCCTTAATGAGCTTCATGCTGAAGGTTGGGATATGCGCCATATTCGTGGCACCAGTTTTGTGGTGTGGCGTAAAGAAGCATAAACAAGCTTCAAGCGGTAAGCGTTTTGTATTTTCGGCATTGCGCTAGTGACCACGCCTATGAATATCATTTAAACGTAATTGTTGCAGGTCGCTATTCTTATCTTTTCGGGTTTTTCGCTTTTAAATGTCAGAGTGACAAGTTTCAACTGCCGCTGTAATGCCCGTCGCATAGAAACTTGGAACAGTCATTGCGCCCGACATATACTGGAATACATCGTTTACAACAAAGGCTTTATTAGTGACCCAACAACTGACCTTAGAAAAAATTCAAATCCGCACTGCGTCGGTCCCGCTTAATCGTCCGATCGTTGCGAAGGTTGGCCAGCTAAAAGATTGGCCGCTGATCTTGATCGACATTTATACCAAAGAAGGTATTGTCGGCCGCAGCTATTTAGAGCCTTACCGGCAGCGCTCGGTTGCCGCGATCGTTCACTCGATCCAAGACCTTGCCGACATGTTCAAAGGCAAACCACTAGCCCCCCTTGATGTTTATGCTGAGAGCATGCGCTCATTGCACCTCGTGGGCCGCGAAGGGATAACGCTTATTGCGCTTGCGGGCATCGATATGGCCATATGGGATGCGTTAGCGAAAGCGGCGAATAAGCCGCTCGCTACTTTGCTCGGCGGCAGCCCTGGTCCGATACGCGCTTACAATACGAACGGGCTTTGGTTAAAACCGCTGGATGAACTTGCTGACGAAGCTGCTGCGTTAGTTGAGGAAGGTAATTATAGCGCGGTGAAAATGCGGCTCGGCCGCGAAACGATTCAACAGGACGCACAGGCGATCGCAATCGTGCGCGAGGCCGTGGGTGATGAGGTTCATATCATGTCTGATTTTAATCAGGGCATGGCGTTTGGTGAAGCCTTGTTACGACTGCATGCGCTTGATGATCACGGCTTGTACTGGTTCGAAGAGCCCATCGTCTATGACAACATCGAGGCTTACGCACAGATCACCCGTGAAATTAAGACGCCAATCCAAATTGGCGAGAACATCTATGGGCCGCGCGAGTTCTACAAAGCGGTTGTGGCGCATGCTGCTGACCTGTATATGCCTGATCTGATGCGAATAGGCGGGGTTACCGGTTGGATGCGCTCGGCATCAATCGCTGGCGCAGCGGGCTTACCCTTATCAAGTCATCTCTACCCGGAAGTCTCTGCGCACTTGATGCGTGCCAGTGAATCGGCAGACTGGATTGAGTCCTGCGATTGGGCCTTGCCTCTGATCGCCGAGCCCTTCGAAATTATAGATGGCAACATCATTGTGCCGGACCGTCCGGGTAGCGGCCTCGACTGGGACGAAGATGCGGTCAAGCATTACGCTATTTAAGTCGGCGTTTGCGGAGCGCAATAATAATTGGTTTTGCTGTCTATAGATGGGTGACGAAATAAGAGGTCAGATCGGTGAGTATCGATGGTAGAAATCTTTGATGAATGAAAAAACGATCGGTAAAAAATATATTGTTGGTGATGAGCAGCTAGGCTTTGTCTGCGATAGCTTTGGCGCGAAAATCCTCGCTTTTTATAAAGCGGGTAGGAGTTGTCTCTTCTATTCAGAAGATGACATTGCCCATAGTGGTATACCCTTGTGCTTTCCGAGTTTTGGTCCCTTAGATAACGATCAGTTTCTTTGGCAGGGTGAAACCTACGAAATGAAGCAGCATGGCTTTGTTCGAGATAATGATTTTGAGTTTTTGAGTCAAGATGAAACGAGCCTTAGTCTAGTTTTGCGAAGTTCGCAAAGTAGCGAAGCGCGCTTCCCCTTTGATTTTGAGTTTGAAGTTAGTTACTCGCTAGTGAATGGTGAACTGCTGATGGAATATAATTTTAAGAATCTCTCTGAAGAAGCGCTTCCCTTAGCGCCAGGAATTCACCCTTACTTTGCTGTTGATGAACCTAATGAAATTATTTTTTCTTCAAATGCGAGATCAGTGAATGATAATCATCAAAATTATGCCCTAATTGATATGACCGAGGCTGAGTGTTTTGAGCCCGTAGGTGAGCAAAGGTATCGCATTCATGGCGCACCAGACTTACACATATCAGGGCATACGCAATCAAGCAACCTACTCAGCATGGGCAGTCAAAAAATCGAGATGACTTTTGATCCGTCACGCTTCAAGCGTTACACCATCTGGCGTAAAAATGCTGATGTGAATTATATTTGCTTTGAGCCCGCTAACGAAAAAAATGCACTTAATGCGAACCCTCAGATGATTGAGCCAGGCGATAGTTGGCAAACGCGAGTCGTTCTTAAGTAAGCTCAGATAAACACCAGGACAAGAAAGTATTTTATCGAGAAATGGTAATTTGGGTTGGGTGATTGCTTAGTATGTTCTTTGGATCACT
>CAJXBG010000133.1 GCA_913050215.1 uncultured Gammaproteobacteria bacterium | reverse complement strand
CTGTATCTGTTCAAACATTCAGTTGATCTCGCCATTTGTAGTAAAGCACTGATGGCGCAAGAAACCATGGATCGCCGGTATAGAAGGGGCGAGTCTGAAAACGCTGGTCAGCAAAGCTCGTCTCAGCATCACCTTGGCCAGAGATGTTTCGACCCATCTTTGCGCCGCAGTAGCTTGCGAGCGAAACCCCGGAACCGCAGTAGCCCATTGCATAGTGAATACCATCGTGTTCGCCGATGTGTGGCAGCGTATCAAAAGTATAAGCAACAAAGCCGTGCCAGGAATGTGAGATGCGAGTAGTGGCAAGCTGGGGGAATATCTTACACATGGCTTTATGTAGCGCGGGGGCGCTGACTGTATCGTCTGTTTCTTTTAACGCCACTCTTCCACCGAACAGCATGCGACGTTTGTCGGGCGAAAGGCGGTAATAAAAAACCAGTTTGCGCGAGTCGCTCATGACGCGCGTTTGTGGAGAAAGCTCGTGCGCCACAGCATCACTAAGGGGTTCAGTGGCAATAATATAACTGCCAATCGGAATAACACGTCGTCGCTGCCATGGGGTTGTTTGACTTGTATAGCCGTTGGTTGCGACGGCAACTTTTGCCGCGCGTACTGAGCCGCGCTCTGTGTGCACAACAAAGGCTGAACCATCGCGTTCGATGCGTGTTACAGCGGTATGCCCGCACATGAGTGCGCCTGCTGCTGTTGTTTTTTGCTGTAGCGCGTCGTGGTATTTGCCCGGGTGCAACGCGCCATGATCAGGGTATACAACGCCGCCATGGTAAAAGTCAGAGCCGATTTCGGTTCGTTGCTCTGCGCGTGACACCATGTGCCAATCGACCGCAACTTCCTTAGGCAGCCCCTGCAGAGCGCGGGCGCTCGCTTCGAACGCGGCAGAATTGTGCGCACCGGAAAAGCGTCCTAACCGCGCCCAATCACATTCCAGTTTCTCGTCTCGAATAAAGGTGTCCAGGAATTCGAGCGAATTATTACCGTCTTTAAGAATCCGTATCGCTTGTGTATGTCCCCACCGAGCACTAAGTTCGGCATAGCTGCCTTTTATACTGGTAGACACTTGCCCGCCATTTCGACTGCTGCAACCATATCCCAATGCATCTGCGTCAAGCACAAGCGTGCCAAGACCCGCCCTGGCGGTCTCGATCGCAGTATGCAGGCCTGTGTAGCCTGCGCCGACCACAACCACATCAACTTCTGCTGGTAAATCAGAGAGTTGTTTTTCTGGTCTGGGCGCGTCTTCCCACCAAAAAGGTTCACATTTAAAATCTGGCGTGAAGAGATCGGTTTCCATTATGTCTAGCCTGTCTGAGCCGCAAGTTCTGGTGCCTCAACGTCGTGTTTCGACGCCAATGCCAAATACATGCTGGGCAGAATCAAGAGCGTAAACAGGGTGCCTAGCAACATACCTGCAACCAAAATAATGCCAATGCTGTTGCGTGCTTCAGCGCCTGCTCCTGTGACCAACACCAAAGGAAAGTGGCCGATAACGGTGGCGCCGGTTGTCATTAATACCGGTCTTAGTCTGACGCTCGCACCTTGTCGTATTGCTTCAAATTTACTTAAACCGTCTCGTTGCAATTGGTTCGCAAATTCGACGATGAGTATACCGTTTTTGGTCACCAGACCAATCAGTGTGATGAGTCCAATTTGTGAATAGATGTTTAATGTGGTCCACCCCAGAAAAGTGAACATGAGCGCGCCGGCTAGTGCCAGCGGTACAGAACCGAGTAACACCACAAGTGGATCTCTAAACCGATTGAACAAAACGACAAGCACCAGAAATACGAAAGCCAGCGACATGCCTAGCGCACCAAACAAGGTGTTGCCTTCCTGGCGTATCTGTCGTGATTCACCCGCATAATCAACCACATAGCCCGGTGGCAAAATTTCTGCGGCAGCCTCCTCAATAGCACTCAAACCCTGCTCCTTGGTATACGCCGGTATCATGCCAGCAAACAAGGTGAATGAGTTGCGCTGCTGGAACTTGGTCAGCACTCTTGGGCCGACCTTTTCTTCCAGCACAGCCAAAGACGAAAAAGGTACCAGTGCGCCACTGGGTGTCTGTATCTTTAAGTCCTGTAGTGCATAGATGTCTAGCCGGTCAGCGTCTTCCAGCATAGGAATTACCCTGTAGGCTTTGCCATTGAGGTCAAACCGATTGATATAGTTACCTGAAAGATAAGTTGAAAGTTGGCTGCTTACACCGGCAACGGTGAGACCCAGGTCTGCAATTCTGTCTCGGTTGAGTTCGAAGTGCGCCTGAGGAAAGTCAATTTTTAGGTTGGTATCGGCGAACAGGAAGAGGTTCGTGGCATATGCTGCTGAGAGTAATTTCTCTGCATAAGGCTGCATTTCTTCTGGGCTGGCGGCTGCTGTGACGACCAGTTCAACTGAAAATCGACCGGCACTCGGTAACGATGGGCTTGAGTTAGGGAACGCCTGCAAACCCGGCACCATCGATAGACGACCGAAGGTCTGAGACATCATGTCTAAGGTTGAAAAGTCACGCTCACCCGGGTCAACAAATTGTTGACCGCCAATCGCTGACCCTGGGTTGACGATTTGCCACATAAAGGTCGCTTCGGGAAGACTGTTCATCACCTCAACTACGTCGAACATATGTTCGTGGGTATAGTCGAGAGAGGCTTCCGGCGGTGGTGATGAAATGACAAATATCTCGCTTTGGTCTTCGATCGGGGCCAGTTCCTGCTGGGACATCATCAGAAATGGAATCGATAGTAACGAGAACACAAAGGCAAACGTTAAGATTTGCGGTGTCCAACCCAGACTATGAGAGAGTAGTTTTTCGTATCGTGTTTGCAAACTGCCAAATCGTGCATTGACCCAACGTGTCATTGCGCTTTCTTGCCCTCTCGCGGGGCTAGCATAAGCACTCATGATGGGGGACATGGTCAAGGCAACCAAACCTGAAATCAGCACTGCGACGGCTAACGTAAATGCAAACTCCTTGATTAATACGCCGGTTAATCCGGAAAGAAAACCGATCGGTATATAAACCGCTGCTAACGTAATTGACATGCCGACAATAGGTATCAACAGTTGTCTGGAACTTGCCAGCGCCGCCTGGGTGCGGCCCATGCCTTCGCGCATGAAACGAGAGACGTTCTCGACAACCACAATCGCATCATCGACAACCAGACCGACGGACAACACGATGGCAAGAACGGTCAGCAGGTTGAATGAAAAACCCATGGCCATCATTAACGCCATGGCACCCAGCAAGGAAATAGGAATCGTCACTAGCGGAACTAGCGCGGTGCGAAATGAACCCATGAAGAGTAAGACAACGATACCGACGAGTAATACGGTCTCGGCCAGCGTGATAAAAATTTCCTTGATGGCATCGCGCATGTAAAGGGTGCCGTCAAAACCAATTTCGACTGCCATACCATCAGGTAAGGTGAGATTAATATCATCAACTACGGTGTAAAGCTTGTCACCTATCTCTAGCTCGTTAGCGCCGGGTAGGCCGTAAACAGCGAGGAAAAGGTTGTCTCTTTGACTCAAACGGGCAATTTGATCCCCTTCGACTTCTCCCAGTTCAACTCGTGCGACTTCACCCAAGCGAACAATGGCGCCGTCAATATTACTTATCACTAATTGTTTGAAATCCTCGGCAGTTTTCAAAGTGGCACTGGTTTGCAGATCAATGCGCTGTTGCAGGTTCTCAACGCGGCCAATCGGCGCGATAACATTGTTTGCATTTAATGCTTCTCGCACCTGCGCTGCGCTGACATTGAGATAGTTCAATCTTGAAGGGTCGAGCCATATTCTCATGGCTGGGTCTCGGCCGCCGGTAACACGAACACGCTGAACTCCCGCGATCGAAGACAGAATGGGGACCACATTACGCGTCATATAGTCGGCAGTTTCGGAGCGTGAGCGACCCTCCATAAAAACATCAAGATAGAAAATCGCGGTATTCGCATCGGCGCGATTGACATTGATGGTGGGGTCCTCCGCGCCGGCGGGTAGCTCAAAACGAATTTGTCCTAAACGTGTGTTGAGCTCGGCAAGCGCCAGATTAGCGGGTTCATTGAGCTTCAGCCATGCGGTGACGGTGCTGATACCAGCAGTGGTGCTGGATTCAACATAGTCTACACCTGGTACGGTTGCTGCTGCGCGTTCAATGGGGTCTGTGACAAAACCTTTAACTGTTTCCGCAGAAGCTCCCACGTAGGGCGTCGTAATGACTAGCGAGGAACTTTCGATTTCCGGAAACTCGAGTACCGGCATGACAACAGCTGCGCGTAATCCCAAGAGGATCAGAGCGAGCGATATGACAGCCGCGACCGCTGGACGCTCAATGAAAATATCAAAAAAACTGGGTTTTCCCGTACTGCGACTCACTGCGTTTTCGCTGCCATCTGTGCTTCTTTCGATAAACGTTCAACGACGTGAACAAGTAGCCCTTCCTGCAGTTTGAATGCGCCAAGCGCAGCAACCAGATCGCCGGGTGCCAAACCTTGCGTGATGATCACTTGCTCACCTTCGGCACGAGAGACACTTACCTGACGGCGTATTGCGCGAAAAGGTGCTGTTGCTTTCGCTTCTGCTTTCTCCAGTAGATAGACGAACGCACCAAAGTCGCTGCGTCGAACGGCGGTTGCAGGGAGGCGTATGACGTTATTCATGATGCCGGTTTCGACCGCAACATCGACGACTGCACCGGGCGACAAAGTTGTTTCAGAAAGCGCCAGTAACGCGCGATATCCACGGGTGCGTGAGTTGACATCAATCTGCGGTTCCGAGGAGATAACCCGTGCAATAAGCGAATTGTCTTTAATGCCAAGACCAGAAAGTGTGACATTCGTCCCAATCTCAATGTTGGACTTGTCTTGGGGAAGGTCAAAGTCAATCCATAGTTCCTCATCATTCCCAGTGAGGCCTGTAATTAGCGAATTGGCGCTGACGTACTGGCCAATTTCCAAAGCATGCAAGTTGGTTTTTGCGTCGAACGGTGCAACCAAATGCAGTTTTTCAATCCGCGCTGTCAGCGCTGCAAGATTTGCCTCGAGCACCGCTTTGCTTGAGGCTGCTTTATCATAATCTTCTGGGCTGGCCATTTTGTCTTCACGGAGCTCAATGATGCGCTGCAATTTCAATTCTGCCAGCTTCAATTCTGCCCGGGTTGCATCGAGTTGCGCGGTCTCTTCGCGACTGTCTAGTTGAAGTAGTGTTTGCCCAGCAGCCACGCTATCGCCGCCAATAAAGCCTATCGCGGTTATCCTGCCTTCCACCTCGTTACGCAATTCGACAAATCTTGTTGCCCTGACTTCTCCGATTGTGCGATAGACCTGTGTCCAGCTTCCAAGCTTGGCGGTGACAGCCGTGACCGTTGCGGAGCGCTCAGGAAATGAAGCGGCAAAGGCAATAGACTCCTGTATTTGTTGATACTTTAGCCCGGCGAGGCCTGCAATAAGACCAATGCAAATCAATACAAGGGTGAGCCAGCGTTTCCAAGGTTTAACCGATGAAGGGAGGTCTTCTTTCATAGAGATTGAGCCAGTAATAAAGCAGATGCCAGTATTGGAAATGCACGGTTAGACATAGTAAACCAGATTGCAATACCCCGTCGATTCCTCACTGCATGTTGACTGCAATAAAATCGAAGCACCTGCGTGAAAGCTAGGTTTCTAACGGCTAGCAGGGGCCGCGTTTAGGTAGGTTTTGAGAACGATGCTAGGTTCGAGTTGTTTCGGATCGCCGGCTTACCGCTTGGCGCGATACTTTTCCATTCGTGCCGTGACTTTTTTCGCATAATTCCTCGTTTCCTGCCGATTATGCCGGTTGGTCAGAAACCAATAAAACTCCTCAACTTTCATTTCATTAATGCGGGCAATGGCAGCGCGTTTGCGTCCTGATTTCACCAAACTGGCAAACAGATTCCCTGCACCGCCGTTATAGCTAGCGATGATCGCATACTGCAACTTTTGTGGATGGTAGATACCTGCTAAATAGTGATCTGCCAAAATGCTCAGATAGCCTGTGCCCACCTCAATATTGTTCTCCGGGTTATATAGGTAAGCAGACGACGGGGTGCGATTGTCGCCATTAATGATAGAAAAATAGTCGCGACCGGCAGTATCAGCTTTGATTTGCATGAGTCCCAAGGCATTTGATCGAGAGCGAGCTAATGGATTAAACGCACTCTCGGTTTCGATGATTGCCATAATCAGCGGTACCGGTATTCGATGCTTTTCGCTTGCGGCTTTTGCGAATGCCAAATACTTGTTGCCAGCAATTTTCGTATGCTGAACTGTCATCGGGATATTAAGGTGGTTGGGGTTATCGCTTTGCTGCTTATCTAACAGGTAGTCGACATATCGATTTGCCCGCCAGACGGAAGCGATAGGCAGACCATCCTGATCGACCACCTGTTCGTGAAAGAATGGTACCTGTGTTTTTGTATTGATCAATCCAAAATCGCTTGCTGTGCTTGCGTCAATAACACCAGGGTCAAATTGGGTGAGCAGAATTTCGATCGCGGCTTGCTTCACACTTGCCGTATCGTCTGCGCTGATCGTGATAATACCTCGCTCGAAATCAACCAGCGTTTCAGCGAAGCTATTACCGTGATAAGACATGACGGATGGTTTTGTGCTGTCGGGTAGATTGGAATTCGATCGAGGGTGTTGGATGGTTGATTTACCGCCCTGACTGTTCGCTTCATAAACAGGGATATCTGCGGCTAAAATCATGGGAAATACGAGTAGGGCGCAAGCAAGGAAAGAGATTGTTGTAAAAAGGTGTATTCGCAATTTTGGGGCTGTCGCTAGCTGGGCATAATGAAATGAGGTATACGCATTCTTGAGCTCAAATTCAACGACAACAAGGTTGAGTGAGGTATTTAATTTGAGGTTTCGCTCGCCTTTTCGAGCTGATGAATCATGCAAGGTCCACAGTTGAACCAAGGAAATTTAATGCGGCGTCCTCTCCCGGTTAAGCATTAGAGCGCGATGTTAGCGATCGCCGGAAGGGCGATGCGGGGCGTCGGTGGGGTAGCCGGAAGAAAGCCAAGCCTCGATGCCGCCTTGTAGGGGGAAAACACGTTCGACGCCGATTCTTTTTAACTTGAGGGCTACACGAGCACTCGATGCTTCGTCTGGTCAGTTACAACAGAGAATAATATCACTGTCTCTCGGTATGCTGTTTTTGTGTTGTTCGATGGCTTCCATCGGCACGCGGAGGGCGTCAGGCAGCAAATGCGGTAAAGCCTCAACATCGTAATCATGGCGCAGGTCGATGATATGAATATCTTCTTCGTTCTTAATGCGTTGATAGACCTCGTCTGGAGTGAGTTTGCGCATGCTAAGCGATTTGACGAATTTCCGGCGGTGATAGATTTTCAACGCAAAATAGCTAAAAACGATAGCGGCAACCAAAGTGCCCGTGACAAAACCAAGCTCAGCCGCTGCACTGACGACAAGCTCAATTTCTGCATGAAAGAAGAAACCGAGTGAGACAAAAAGACCAGACCACAAAATAGCGCCCAGCGAATCCAAGAGAAGAAAGAGAGAAATGCTCACGCCGGTTAAGCCGGACATGGGAGGCGCGAGGGTTTGCAAGCCGGGCACAAACTTGCCGACAACGAGTGCGAAAGGTCCGAGGCGACGGAAAGTATTTTCAGTATTCCTGACACAGTAATCAGGCTCGAGAGACAAAATACAGAGCAAATGTAGCACCCGTGATCCTCGTAGCCGACCGAGCCAGAACCAAAACAAATCGATTGGCACCGATGCTAGGAGCACAGTGAGTAAGACGAGCAGTAAAGACATCTGACCCATGCCGACAAGTACGCCAGCAGCAAGCAATAACGGTACGGCAGGCAGCGGCAGACCCGCTTGGTCAAGCGCAACCCATGCGAAGATAACGGCGTAACCGTGTTCGATCAAAAAATTGAGTAATTCAGTCATTGTCTAGTCTGTTGTCCGGCTAGTTTTACGCTCGATAAATAAATTGGATTTCAGTACCGCATTATTGCGAATGTTCATGTAAAACAATGCATAGTCGAGGCCGTGGTAAGTGTTCAATTCGTTTGAACCCATAGCGAAAAATCTGGTGCCTGCCTGGTCTTTGGCAAATAATGAGCCGCCTCTGCACTGTGCCCATGTTTGGCTTTTTACAGGCGCTGCGAGTTTATCAAAGACTTGACCAATTGCTGAGTCTTCTTTTCTGCCGAAGGTAGCGTTGTAAATCCCCGCTGGTGCTACGGCGCCCGCATTGAGTGTTGCTGGGGCCATTTCTTCGTTGACCTTCCACGTGAGTGGATTGGTACAAAGACTGGGTTCAGGCCGCTCCATTGGGCTAGCGCCCTCGGGCATGGTGTCCCAATGGACAACGCAGTGAAGATCTTCGGCGCTCTCACAGGGTGAGATGTTGGCCATTGCATCAAACCAATCGGGTGAAACTGGAATTATGGTGCTACCAATAATGTAGGCAGCAACCATTCGCTTGTGCAGGTCGGAGCGATCAACGACTTCCTTCAATAAGCGAATGGCATGATGGGTGCCCTGGCTATGGCTAGCGATGATAAATGGGCGACCCTCATTGTAATGTTCTATGAAATACTCGAACGATCTTTTGACATCTTGATAGGCAAAATCGAGCACTGCATCCCGACTTTTGATGTCAGCGGAAAAATACACGAAAATGTTTGCCTCGCGATAGCGGGGCGCATAGATGTTGCAACAACCGTTATAGGCGCTCGCCTGGTTGGCCATCATCCACTGGGTGTTTTCTTCAGTGCCAGAATCAGGATTCATCGGCGAAGTCCAACTGCCAGACGTCAGAAAACCCGTAGGATGGATAAAAAAGGTATCTATCGGGCGTTCGCCTTGCGAACCGGTTGCAATGCCTGCTGGCACCAGGTCCGCAGGATCGACTGTTGTGGGTAGTGCGGCCCAGAATGCCACATTGTTGTAATCCGGAGCGTCCACAGCCTGTTCAGGGTCAAAAACGCCATCCGGTTCTTGATAGTTAAAAAATGCCATGCCCGCAAGATGGGCACCGTACCCCGTCACATAAAGGCAAACACTAAGGAGTAGAAATAAACCGAACAGAATACCGGTGAGTTGAGGTCCTTTCATAAAGTGTGTGATACCAAGTGCTCGGACGGTGGGTTAGACAATAAACAATATTCTAAACAGAATTCAAATATTACCATCTATTGCGTCGTTGTTGCGGCTCACTCGTTGCGAAATATCAGATGTGATCCAGATAAGGTGTTTCATCGTAAGGCACAGTATGTTTAGACTTCTATTACTTATTTTTCTTTCGAGTCCCGCAATGGCAATCGAGCAACCAGACTTTAACGTCGTGGCCGAGGACGAGAGCAAGAACTATGAGATTCGCGAATATGATAACCACATTGTAGCGGAGACGCTGGTTCAGGGTGACTTCAACAAGGTAGGGAACACTGCGTTCAAGCGACTTGGCGGGTATATATTTGGCGATAACGAAGCGGATCAAAAAATTTCAATGACCGCACCTGTCACCCAACAAGCGACAGAGCAGGGATACATCGTCCGATTTTATATGCCATCCGAGCATCAACTGAAAGATTTGCCCGAACCGCTGCTGAAAACGGTCGTTGTGCATGAAGTGGCCGGTGGTACTTTCGCCGTCATGAAATATAGAGGCGGCTGGAAAGAAAGCCGTTACAACAAGTTTAAGCAAGAATTGGTCGAAGCGGTGAGAAGCGACCCGAGTTGGGCCATCGCCGGTGAAGCAACTTGGGCCCGCTATGACCCGCCATTTATGCCCTCGTTTCTTCGAA
>CAJXBG010000132.1 GCA_913050215.1 uncultured Gammaproteobacteria bacterium | reverse complement strand
GGCGCTTTAGTTGGCATAGCCTTGCTAGTTGGGCATAGCCTTGCTAGTTGGGGATGGCCTTGCTAGTTGGGATCCCTTGGCCGATGAGTGATCAAAAGCAGCAGTTCAACCCGTGGCAATGAGTTGGTCCAGCGTCTCCAGAAGCTGATCACGCGACACGGGTTTGGCCAGAAAGTCGTTCATGCCTGCTTCAGTGCACTCCTCCCTGATCTCCTTCTGCACATGCGCCGTCAGGGCAATAACCAGAGTATTCTGATTTTCTCCTGCGCTGCTGCGTAAACGCCGGGTTGCTTCTAATCCGTCCATCTCTGGCATGGATATGTCCATCAAGATGGCATCATATGGCGTTGTCTCTGCCAGCTTTAACGCTTCGACGCCATTGGAGGCTCTGTCAACGGTGTGGCCGGCTATTTCCAGGTAGGCTTGAAGAATATAGCTATTCGCCTCTGAGTCTTCGGCTAACAGAACGCGATAGGCTTTATCAGGAACCGACTCGTTGGAACGGGCGGTTGCGTCAGGTGCTGCGCCACCGGATGGAGATTCGATAGAATCGCGGCTATCAAAGTCGAGGTCAAACCAAAATGAGGTCCCTGCACCCTTGCTGCTTTGGTAGTCGATCTCTCCACCCATTGCCTGCGCTAGGTGCCGGCAGATAGCCAAGCCGAGACCGGAGCCCTGGTGTTTGCGGCCAAGGCTTGAATCAATTTGGGTAAACGCCTCGAACAGATCATCGCTTTTCTCTTTTGGAATGCCGATTCCCGTGTCCGTTACGGTGAATCGATAAGTGCTACCTTGTCCGAGTTTTTCCAGCGTTGCGGTAATGGTGCCTTGTTCAGTAAATTTGAGCGCGTTGCCCACAAGATTGTAAAGAATTTGGTGAACTTTGCCCGCGTCGCCATAAAGCCAACGTGCGACATCGGGGTCTATGTTCACATCGAGTTGCAAGCCGGCTTCCTTTGCGTTGTGCTCGAATACGATAGCCACTTCCTCTAACAGATTGGCCGAATTAAACCAGGCGGGCTCTATCTCAAGCGCCCCGGCTTCTATGCGCTCCATATCGAGCACATCATCAATCACATGTCGCAGCCATTTGCCGGAAGTTTTGGATATGTTGATATATTTCAGCTGCTGCTCGGTCAGCCCTGAGCGCTCGAGGAGCTGTATCGCACCGAGCGTTGCGTTCAGCGGCGTACGGATCTCGTGACTCATGTTCGCTAAGAAAGCGGTCTTTGAAGCTTCCGCTTGCTTCATCTTCTCGTACTGTTCGTGCTGTTTCGCTTCGGCTTCAGCCTGCTGCAATTTGACATGATTGAGGGCAGCGACTATCGGATACGTAAAAAGCAAGAGTGCCGCGAACTGCACTATCACGTCCGCATAGGTTATCACTACCTCGAACTGCAGGGGGAGTTCCAGAAACCAGAAAAAGTAAGATAATCCGACCGACATGGCGGTGATCATATTCAGCATCGCACGGCGCACGCCGAAAAAAAGCCAGCAAAAAGTGGTTGCGATCAGAATACCGCCACTGCCGAGCCCCCACATGTGATAGGTGAGCAGGTTGCCCAGAGCGACGGCGTTGAATATCATAACGACAACCGTGGCCTTGATTGCGAAGGAAAAACCACTGAAGTATGTCACCGCCATAATGGGAATAAATGCCAAGTGCAATGCGTACAGAGGTTCCCATCCGGAGATGAAAAACCTGCAAGCACTCCATATGCAAATTGGAGTTGCAGCGATCAATAGCAAATATAGAAGCCTATTGACAAATAATTCGTGGGATTTCAAAAAGCTTCCGTCGAAGAAAAAGTGAAAAGGGTTGTTTAATAGTGTCGTGAAAAAACCACAGCGTAATTTACGACTGCGCATGATATATTTTTTATTAACCTATAAATGTGAACTGGGTCACAATAAATAGACGTCTCGGCCAACCCGCTGTTTTTTTGCCAATCTAATTTGTAAGGCTTTGCGCGGATCATCCTTTGGTGCCGATCACGTATTAGATTGTCTACAACGGTGACGCGCCTCGTGAAACCTTCTTTCAAACGCTTACAGGGCTGGAGACTACTTGGCTCGTTACGCAAAAAAATGTCGCTTATTCGCCCATAGACTGCTCAAGCTGGTGGCTGATATTCTGGCGATGCAGGCCTGCTCTTCAGTTTGTCATTCTTCTTCGTTATTTCTGGTTAATGTGACGAGAGCAGTGCCCGTTTTTGCCCGTATAATGTCGACCAGTAAAAATCCACATATGTCGGATATTGTCCAACAGAAAACGAAAATCGAACCATACTTGGCTTACTAGAGAAGAACTATAACAATGCGCTTAAAGTCTAAGTGGTATGGAGTTTTAAATGTCGTTAACGTTAGCAAGTCTGGATGCGATCAATTCAAATTGGGTTGAGCAATGTATGGGGAAGTGTCTTGCTCCCGAGGATCGAGGTGTAGAAAGTCACACCTTTCAGCAAATTGGAGAAGGGATCGGCCAACTTGGATCGTTCGGCATTCTTGAAGTCGAAACGCAAGCAGGAACCAAACGCTCATTTTTCCTAAAGATCCAAGCGGCAACAAAAGATTTTCACCAATTGTGTCTCGACTACCAGTACTACGCGCGAGAAGTTAACTTCTATCAGCATTCTGCCAAAACGGTGGCCTGTCGAACGGCCCATCCATACTACGTGGAGTTCAATCACGAGCGCTCAGAAGTGCTGCTAGTGCTTGAATACATGGCCAACTGGCATACTCCAGACCAGATCGTTGGTGCTAGTCGCCATCAAATTGAAATGGCGATCGAGGCATTAATCCCGATCAATACACAATATTGGAATAGAACGCAGGAGCTGTCGTGGCTCCCAGATTCCAAAGCGCCATTTATGCTCCAATTAGCTGATGATATGGTTGCGAACCATCAGGTTTTTCTAGAGCGGTTTGGGCACCTCTTGAGTGAATCGCAGCGACAGAAGCTCGAGCAGATCATCGCTTATTATCCTCGATTTGCCGAGATTTTTACCCAAGGCACTCAGACGCTGTCGCACTGGGATTTTCGCGTTGAGAATATTTTTTATTCGTCTGATGAGTCAGAAGTCGCTGTGATTGATTGGCAACTCTCGCTTGCTCACAAACCTGGTTGGGATCTTGCTTATTTGTTAACGACAAATATTGACATCGAACTACGTCGAGAAATATTTGAGTCATCAGTGGCTCAATACCAACGAGGGTTGTTAGCCGCTGGAATTGAATATAGCCAAGAAAAGCTGATGAAAAATATGTGCCAATCGATGTGCGCGATAACTGCTTTTTCTGTGATTGGTGGCGGTAACTGTGACTGGGAAAATGAACGCAGCGTATTGTTGTTTAGGAAAATCACGGAGCGATTGTTTTCGGCAATTGATGATTACGATGCAATCAAAGCATTGGTCTAATATGGCTTAAAAATTTGTTTCGTTCGTCTTCGACGTGACTTGGGCTAAGCCGGATTGGTGTATGGTTGTTACGGCTTTTTAACAAGCGGAAAAAAGTACTAACAAATATTATTAGCCCTATTTTCGAATTTACTAAGAAGCGCGACTATCGATCGATCACGAGCATCAAGGCGAACAATGTTCGAACGCAGCGTTCTGATGATCTATCGGCTGGCTCTGGTTAAGCAAACATCACGGGCCCCAGCTGAAATACGTGCGTCTGATTGATCTTCTCTGCATCAATGCTGCAAGTGCAAATAACTATCTTGTTAGTCTCACGATTTGTACAGGAATACCGTCAGTTTACAGGATGAGAAGATTGATCGGTTTTGATCTTGAATAAAGTTTCCGTGATCATGCCGTAGCCTTCGGTGGATTCTGCCGAGGTCGACAGAGAAGGAATAGTGGATAGTAAATGTTGCGCGATATTGTCGGCTTCAATGTTTTCGTATTTGGTCCAATATTTACCTTCGCCTATCCAGAAATATTGTTGTTCGCTATCAAAGCACCAGCAACACACAAAGTCATTATTGGCAGGATTGAATTCACAGTAAATTCCGTCTCTGAAAAAGAAGTCTGAGTATTCATCCGGAACCGGGCAGTCATTTATAATGCGGCTCGCCAAATTTTTCACTTCTGGATGGTAGGCGTAGTTTGACAATGGTTAGAGTCTCGATGAGTGAGAAAATTTCGTTCTTTTACTTGCGCTATTCTTCTTCAGTTTCTTCATCTTCCGATCTCAGGAAAGACAGAGGTACGATGGGGTTCTCTAGCTTCAAGCTATCGCTAATTTCAGCGGCTGTTGAATCAGCCAGGCTAATGACTTCGTTCTTAACAAGCATCGCGGATTGATATTTTGACCCGAGTTCAAAATAAAAGTTTGTGTACTTCTGCGGCAGGTAGACCGTTACCGTCCCGCCAATCGTCTTTACGTCTTTGTACGCGCTAGAAAACGTTGCAGGCGGGCGACCCTGACTGCCTTTTTCCTGCCATTCAGAAATACTCTCTGCCCCTTCGATAAATGTTTTATCGATGAAAGCGGTCAGTCGGGCGCCGAGGACAGCTTTGAGTTTCCTCAGTTCTCTTGGTTGAGTATTCATCTTAGGAACTTCGCTATAAAATTCCTTAGCTTTTTTTCTCTCTTTGGAGGCTTGTAGTCCTTTAAATAAACCCATGGTTGACTCCTCCGAGCCGATGTTCGTGTGCCAATTTATGCTTAGCAGTGAAAACTAGCGCTTTAATTTAAGGTTAATCTGGTTTTCAATTTCCCGGCAGTTTCACTAAGAATTTGGCTCACCCTAGATTCGGATATTTCAAGTATCGCGGCTATTTCCTTCAGATTCATTTCCTCTGTGTAATAGAGGGAGATAATCAGTTTTGTTCTCTCTGGCAGATTTTCGATATGTTTCTGAAGTTCTATCAAAAGTGCCGATTGGTCATATATATGGGCAGGATCGGATGTTGTATCTTCCTCCTCAGAGTGCGAGGCAGGTTGAGCTTCGACACTAATAGTCTCACTGCCCGAAGCAATTAAGCGCTCCTTCTCGAAGGTCGCAATATCTTTACCAAGATAACTGGCCATTTCTCTGTTAGTTGGGGTTCTGTTTAGGCTGTTAGAGAGATGATCAAAAGTTGATGCTTGCTCGCGCTTTAGAGACACCGTTGTTCGGGTGGCATACGAAAGTCGTCTGACTTCGTCTAACATTGCGCCCTTGATTCTGGTCTTGGCGTAAAGGTCAAAGGCGACTTCTTTACCGGCGTCATATGATTTTTGGGCTTGCATCAGACCTTCTAAACCCGACTGAATGAGGTCATCTACCTCTACGGAATTGGGAAGTCTGGTTTTCAGGTAGAGCGCGGTCCTTTTGACGAGAGAGTAATGCTCTGGCAAGAGTTTGTTGCCGCTCTCGGTCGCTCTAAATGGCAGGCTGGATTTCATCACTATTAGCCACTATGAATGTGTTCAAATTTATCAACAGCTTAACAAGTTTATTAGATGTCATAAATAGTTAATTTAGCGTCAGAGACTGGGCTAATTGTCCTGCAATAAGCCTGATGTCATGCCACGCCAGACTCTCTGGGTACTGTTTAGCGAGAGGGGATCGTGATCTGACAGAGGTTAATACTTTGGGATCTCTTCGAATAGATCCAACATACTGTGTCGGCTCGGATAGAAAACTCATACACAGGCCATTCATTTTGCTGAATAACTGTTTTCCTTCACTTTGATCGTCAACTTTGTTTGGCACGAGGAAAGTTGAATCTAGTCCAGTTTTGGACTGTTGTATCTTCAATACACCATAGGCATCGGCAATGGAGGATGGTTCATCTAAGAAGATGATTAATTTGCTATCGCAGGCAGACAGCAATTGCATGTTTTGCTCTGAGATACCTGCAGCGGTGTCCAAGAGGACTATTTGCTTAGGTGAGGCCTTCAGTAAATTAATTAAATCCGTTAACGTTGCGGTGGATAAGTTGGTGAGTCCTTCTTTACCAGAGGCGCCAGGAATTAGACCAACACCTCCGTAACAATTGTGTTCAATTTCATCTAGCGTCAAATCGCCAGAAATTAAATCTGATATTGTGTAAGTCGGCTTTACGCCCAGCATGAGTTGCGCATTTGCTAAACCAAGGTCTGCGTCGAGCACCAAGGTGCTCAGGCCACTTTTTTGTAAGGCGATAGCTAAATTTATGGTCATTGTGGTCTTACCCACACCACCTTTACCGCTTGCAATACCTATAAGATGCGCCATTTTCTAGCCTTTTAGATTTTATGACCTGTGGAAGTACCCGTGATCTTTACGTTCAGATTAGTCATTTCCAAGAGCTTGCTTGGAAGGTCTTCGCAGAGATCTAGCCTGGTTAAGACGACAGAATTCAAGAGATTATAGTCTATGTTCGGTTCCCGAGATAAGTAATCAATATCAGAATCGGCAGCGATGCAGAGATGGCGAGTCAAGTTGCAGTCTACATCTTCGAAATTTGGTTGCGTGATATGGTTCACAGTGTTCGCTTCTATTAACACAAGGTCAAAAATATTAGCCATTTTAGGGAGTATTTCAGCCAATTGTTCCAACCCTATCGCCATAAGAGGGATATTATTGCGCTCCGAGAAGCTAGCCAAGGAATAGTCTAACTCAAGACCTTCTAGGGAAGCGCTGATGATAAGCGGTTTTGCCTCATTATTTTCTATTTTAGCGAGTGCGATCCGCTTAATTATTTGGCTTTTGCCAGACCCGGGTGTGCCCAAGAATATGTGGGAATTTTGCCAGTGACCATTGAGTTCAATCGCTTGCAAGTTAAAACCTGCGTCATTTACTTTTGTATCTAAGGAGTCAAGCGAAATAGGCTGATGCTCTGTTTGTACCTTGATTTGCATGGTTTCCATAGAAGCTTTGAGTGTTTTGATCTCACTATTCATCCTTGCCAAAACTTTCCATGGATCTTTGGCTGAATTGGGTTCTTCGGTGACACGAGCGTTATTCAATTGTTTTTTAAACCCGGGTTCGGTTGTTTCTGGGTGAGTTACTTCGTCGTCCTTCTGCTCTTCAACGCCAATGATGACCTCAGTTTTATTACCCACTTTTTCGGTCGAGATAATGAGCGCATCATCCCCATGGATGCTCCTTATTTTCTCCAGGGCTTGTTTTGAATCAGCTTCTAGGTAGCGTTTAAGTTCCATTTTTTATTCCTCAGAGGTCTCGTTTAACTCAATAGTTTGGACGATCCTAATTGATTGATCGTCAGGTATTTCTCGATATGAGAGTACCGATATTTCTTGCTTAGCCCGCTTCAATAATCTGGCTAACCAGCTACGAATCGTGGGAGAAACAACTAAAACCGGATATTTTTCTTCTTTCTCCATCTCTTCCACTACGTCAGAAATTGAACTGAAAAAGCTTTGAGAGAGATTAGGCTCAAGTGCAACATCCTCAATGGATTGCGCATTTGAAATGAGGTCATTTAATAATTGCTCTAGGCTAGGTTCTAGCGTCATAACCTCGAGCGCATTGTCTGGTTCATTTATCTCGTGAATGATCAATCTTCCGAGTTTGATCCTGACTAATGCCGTAAGTTTTTCAGCATCCTTCGAAAAGCTCGCACCTTCGGAAAGTGTTTCGAGAATGGTACGCATGTCTTTTAGAGGGACACCCTCAGCTAAGAGGTTTTGTAGTATTTTGACTAACGTGCTGAGGGTTAATTGATCAGGAATGAAATCTTCAAGTAATTTGGGTGAGTTTTCGGCGATTCTATCGATAAGCTGCTGAGCGATATCGAAGGTCATTAACTCGTCGGCATTAGACCTCAGGATGGAATTCATATGTGTCGCAATCACCGAGGCAGCATCGACCACTGTATAGCCCAAGGCCTGTGCGTATTCCTTTTCTTCTGTTTTTATCCAAACAGCATCCAGCCCAAATGCTGGATCTTTAGTTGCTATGCCATCAATTTCTTCGTAAACACTGCCCGGGTTGATCGCCAGATCACGACCAATTTCTATCATGCCGCTGCCCCTGCTCGTGCCATTTAGGACGATACGATATTGCGTTGGCGGATTGTCTAGATTGTCTCTGATTCTCACGGTAGGGAGCAGGAACCCGAGATCAGATGACATTTTTTTCCGAATGCCTTTTGCCCGCTGTAGCAGGCTGCTGTTGTGTTCAGAATCAATTAATGAAATGAGACCGTAACCTAATTCGATGCTGATAACGTCAACTTGCCCTGCATCATCCCAATCGAGCTCTAGTGGCTCGCTGGGTGATGTTGGATCATCCGCTATATTTGATGTTTCTGCGGTGTTATCAATCTTTTCAAGGTTTCTCCTGAGTAAGTAGGCGGCTGCCAACGACAATATGCCTAATGTTAGGAATACTGCGTTAGGCATGCCGGGTATCAACCCTAGAATGGTCAGAGTGCCGCCGGCTATCGTGAATGCGACAGGATTGCCAAGTTGTCTGGTCGCTTGCTGTGGCGCGGATTCTGAAGTCGATACCCTTGATACGACCAGTGCCGTCGCTAAGGATAAAATAAGTGCAGGTAACTGTGCGACTAGGCCATCGCCGATCGTTAATAACATATAGGCTCTGGAGGCTTCTCCGAAGCTTAGATCGTGCTGCAGCATGCCTATCGCTAATCCGCCGACTAAGTTAATCATCAGAATCAATAGGCCGGCGACAGCATCTCCTCTGACGAATTTGGATGCGCCATCCATGGAACCATAGAAATCTGATTCTTGAGAGACTTGCGCTCTCCGGTCTCTGGCTGTGTCTTGGTCGATTACGCCGGCATTGAGGTCAGCATCAATGGCCATTTGTTTGCCGGGTAAAGCATCGAGCGTGAAACGCGCGATGACTTCAGAGACTCTACCGGCACCCTTGGTAATCACGATAAAGTTGATGATCATCAAAATTGCAAAGACGATAAAACCGACGGCGTAGTTGCCCCCAATCACAAATTGACCAAATGCCTCGATAACCTTTCCCGCAGCTGCTCCCCCTTGATGACCTTCAAGCAGAACCACCCTGGTTGAGGCAACGTTGAGTCCTAGACGCATGATCGTTGCGAAAAGTATGACGATGGGGAAAGAAGAAAAATCAAGGGGGCTTGCCGTGTTGATGGCCACCATGATGATGAGCAGCGCTAGGATAATGTTGATAGAAAAGAATATATCCAGCATGACGGCTGGCATCGGTAGGATGAGTAACGCCAGAATAATCATGACGACAGCAGGTACTGCCAGAGAACTCCACGGGAAATTTCCAGCAAATTGTCGAATATTCGTCAATTTATCCCAAGTGAGTTCCATAAAATCCCTTCCAATGTCGTTTTCTGCCAGAATTAAGACAGATTGAGTGCTAGTCGGGTGTTTAATGCAGGAACCATGCCCACATTAAAGAAAATTGCGCTGCAACCGATTAAATCTCTGTGACAAGACGAATTTAGGGTGTTTGTATGTTCAGGATTTTCTTTTTTGCCTCATTAACGATGTTATTGGCGGGTTGTGTGACAAATCATTATGTCCCTGGCTTGAACAAGACCCGCGCGGAGGCGATTACTGGCATTGGTTATGCCGTTATTTCTGCTCAATCCGGCCAATCCGAAGAAGAGAAACGGTTGATGGCGGCAAAAGCCTCGAAGTTAGAAGCTTACAAGTCGCTTGTGGAGCAAATTTACGGTCAGTACATTGAAGTGAACGGTTTGATGTCATCATCGAAAGTTGTAGAAGAGTCTCTCAGGTCAAAAGTAGAAGGCGTTATCTATGGCGCTGAGTTAGTGAGCGTTCGGCCAATTGGCGGACACAGCTACGAGACGACGTTGAGAATTGGTGGTGACGCAGTCGCTGATCTGGTGGCCGAAAGTGAGGGGGAATCGCAAATGGCCTCCGCCGGCGGTGACTAGCGTAAGCATTTAGAATGGAGTTTATAAGTGGCTGAGTAAACTTTCAGTTGCTTTGTGGGAGCGAAAACATGATGAATCGTCTAGGTGCTTGTAAGAAAGGCCCTATTATCTTGTGTTTATCACTTCTGTGTAGCTTGCATACCTCGTTTGCCATTGCCGAAACAGAATTTGCGTTAAAAGACTTTAAGGATGCTATTTTTAGACTAGCCATCGGGGAAAGTGCCCATATACGATCGATGGGTTTGATGTCTAATTCAAAGATAATTGC
>CAJXBG010000131.1 GCA_913050215.1 uncultured Gammaproteobacteria bacterium | reverse complement strand
GTTAACGATGCAGAGGGACGCATCGCCTGCAAAATCACTAATACGATTAAGGCAAGAAGGCTCTGGGATCTCATTATGGCCTCTACCTATGACTTCGCTGAACCGGGCTTCATCCTCATCGACAAAGTAAACGAGATGAATAACAACTGGTTCTGTGAAGATATCAGAGCGACCAACCCTTGCGGCGAGCAACCACTTCCCCCTTACGGTAGTTGTCTGCTTGGATCCGTCAACCTCTGTCGATTTGTTAAGCAACCTTTTACCAGCGAAGCAGATTTCGACTGGGTTGAGTTTAAGAAAGTGGTTTCGGTTTTTACTAGAATGCTCGACAACGTTGTCGAAATTAATGGCTTGCCGCTTGACGAACAGCGCATAGAAATCGAACGCAAACGTCGCCACGGGATGGGCTACCTTGGTCTTGGGTCGACAATTACCATGATGGGTATGTCTTATGGCGATAGTGCTTCTGTAGCATTCACTGAAGAGGTCACGAAGATACTGGCATTGGTAGGCTGGGAAACCGGACTGGAACTCGCCAAAGAAAAAGGCCCCGCGCCTATTATGGAAGAAAAATTTGAAGTCACCGCAGAGATGTTGCGCTATCGGCCGGAAATGGCCGCTGATGGATACAAACTCGGTGATAAAGTTAAAGGCAAGGTCCTTCACGCGAAATATAGTCGCTATATGCAGAAGATCGGTGGCGAGTCTCCTGAACTGATCGAACAACTGGCAGAGTCCGGCTGTAGATTTACTCACCACACATCTATCGCACCTACCGGCACAATATCTCTATCTTTGGCCAACAATGCGAGCAATGGAATTGAGCCAAGCTTCGCTCACCATTACTCTAGAAATGTCATCCGTGAAGGTAAAAAGTCAAAAGAGAAGGTCGATGTCTACTCCTTCGAGCTTTTGGCATACCGCGCGATGATCAACCCGGATGCAGAACCCTACACAAAAGACGAAGCGCTAAAATTACCTGAGTACTTCAGAACTGCAGACGATATCAATCCGATAAACCACGTCGACATTCAAGCTGCATCCCAGCGCTGGATCGACTCGTCAATATCGAAAACCGCTAATGTTCCAACAGATTATCCATTTGAGGACTTTAAGGACATTTACCTCTACGCTTATGAACAAGGCCTGAAAGGCTGCACAACCTTTAGGTTTAACCCAGAGGCGTTCCAGGGCGTGTTGGTGAAGGAAGCGGACCTCGAAAACACAACATATCGCTTTGAACTCGAAGATGGCAGCTTTGTTGAGGTCAAAGGCAACGAAGAAATTGAATATGACGGCGAACTGCATTCAGCTGCAAACCTGTTCGACGCCATCAAAGAAGGATATTACGGAAAGTTCTGATGTCTGCATGGATGTAAACCGAGACCCTCGGTACCCGTAGATTGATCAGAAGAAAACTGGATAACATTATGACTATTAAAATCGACAAAAACATTGTGGGCTACAGCATCAAAAAGCCCGATGAAGCAGAACCAGCGCCCAAAGCCACACATGAATTGATGCACGAAGAAATTAAGCGTCCTGAGGAGCTCAAAGGTTACACCTACAAAATCAAGACGCCTTTGTCTGATCATGCCCTGTACATCACAATCAACAATATTCTGCTGAACACAGGCACAGAGCATGAGCAGGAATATCCTTTCGAGATATTCATTAACTCGAAAAACATGGAACACTTTCAGTGGGTATTGGCATTAACCCGACTGATCTCAGCCGTATTCCGCAAGGGTGGTGATGTTACCTTTCTTGTTGAGGAACTCGGTCAGGTATTCGATCCACAAGGTGGTTACTTTAAAAAGGGTGGCAGGTTTATGCCTTCACTCGTCGCGGAAATAGGCGAAGTGCTAGAGACTCACATGAAGAAATGTGGCCTGATCGAAACCGAGGAGCTCAGTGATGCGCACAAAGCTTTGATTGAAGAGAAACGAGCAGCCTTGGTCGGCGGCGCAGCAAACGCTGAAGACCCAGGAGAAGCAGCGGGCTACCCGCCCGGCGCTCAACTGTGCAAAAAGTGCAATACTCAGGCTGTTGTACAAATGGATGGATGTATGACCTGCTTGGCCTGTGGCGACAGTAAGTGCGGCTAGACAGGCGCTAACTCTACTCTTTTTGGGGGATGGGAGGTCCGTCTGCACATTCGACGGGCCGCTCCCACACTATTCATGAAAACCTATCTCAATCAGCTTCAATACATACTTGATAACGGATCAAAACGTGTGGATCGTACCGGCGTTGGCACCCTCGCCTGCTTCGGTCTGAACGGCCGATATGATTTGAGCGAAGGATTTCCTGCGGTCACCACAAAAAAGCTCGTCTGGAAGTCCATGGTTTCCGAATTGCTCTGGTTTATCAGCGGCTCCGGGAATATCAACGACCTGAAAAAGATTTACACCCATAACAAACTCTGGAACCTCAACTACGAAGACTATTTGAAGAGACACGGCCTCACCGAAGATCAGTCTGATGGAGACATGGGGCGTGTTTACGGCCAGCAGTGGCGCGCATGGCAAACAACTGACGGCCGAAAAGTCGACCAGTTACAGGAAGCCATTGACACCATTATCAGCAACCCGACGTCTCGCAGAATCATTGTTAATGCTTGGAATCCAGGTGAAGTAGATTACAAGGATGTCGCCTTGCCTCCTTGTCATTCTTTTTTCCAGTTCTTTGTCGCAGATGGCGCGCTATCATTACAAATGTACCAGCGCTCAGCCGACATGTTTCTTGGAGTGCCACTCAATATTGCGAGTTACTCTCTGCTGCTTCACATGGTCGCCAGAATTACAAATCTCGACGTTGGTGAGTTTGTCCACGCGATTGGTGATGCGCACATCTATCTGGATGCTCAGGAGCAGTGCAGAACCCAACTTAGCCGCACTCCGCTTGCATTACCTCAACTTATGATTCGAGATCGAGGCCAGCAGACTATCGATGATTTCATCATGGAAGACTTTGAGCTGGCTGAATATCAGAGCCACGATGCAATCACGGCGAAAATGGCAGTCTGATACCGCCGCTGCATGCTCAACGTCTCTTTGTTAAAAAGTCCCTCTGCTTACGCAGCAGAGGATGCTTTTCGTTAGATCCCAGACACTAGTAGAGAATATTAGCCGCGTGTGCCAGCGATTGTTTGAGGTATTGGTTGCCGTCGTTTTCCATCGTCGAAACATCATCTCCGAGAATAGGCTTCAAGGGTAAAGCACCATCGAGGAAACATTTGCTGATATTGCTGCCCGAAGATACGGTCTTGCCTTGATAAGCAAAAACACCTGACGATTCATCATAAATGTATTGTTGCTTTAGTTTTTCACCGTGACTCGCAATTAACTCAATCGCCCTAAGAATGTATTCAAAAGCTGCTTCTTCAATGAAGTAGTTAAAGTTAACTCGCACCCAGCCCGGTTTGCTGAATACACTACCCTCCTTGATATCTGCTTCGATTTTCTTGCTTTCAGCTTCATCAATATCAAGCAGATTGTGGGCATACCGACCTGCGCATGAGCAACCACCTCGAGCTTGAATACCAAACAGGTCATTGAGCATGGCAACCACAAGACTATAGTGCAGCGCGTCATCTCCATGGCCAATCTGAAAGGAAACGATCGACAACCTATCTGCATCAAGATTTCCCAAAACATGAATGTTTGAATGCCCGCCCAATCGATCAAGAGCGCGCTTGGTCAATGCATGCTCAAGCTGCTCTATATTCGTGACACCCACGTTTTGCTGTAACTCTACCGCTAAGCCAGCTCTAATCGAACCAACGATATCCGGCGTTCCCGCCTCTTCCCGACGAACCAAGTCATCCGAGTAAACATGACGATTTCCCGAGACAAACTGAACAGTCCCGCCACCCGGCATTGTTGGCTTCTGCCGGGTTATAGCCGTGCTGTTTACTACCAAAACTCCTGGGGTTCCGGGGCCACCGATGAACTTGTGCGGAGAGAAACAGACAGCATCAATTCCCCCGCCGCAGGACATATCAATCTGTACGTAAGGAGCTGCAGCGGCATAATCCCAACAGCTAAGCGCGCCATATCTGTTCAATAACCGTGTTATTCGTTCTACATCTGACTTGATACCAGTCACATTCGACGCAGCCGAGAAACTACCGATCACTTGCCTTCCTTCCGAGCTGGAAGAAAGTATCGCCTCGATTTGTGCCTGATCTAGCATACCGTGATCATCGAGCCCGACGACCTGGAGCTCTACCTTCAACTCACGCCAAGGTAAATCGTTTGAATGATGTTCGTATTCTCCAATCAACACGAGCGGCCGCTCGCGAACGTCAGCGGAGGTTCTCTGCTTCAATTCAAGCAGTTCAATCCACTTGGCAATCCCCGCAGTAGCCCCCGATCCGCAGAAGATAACCCTGTCATGCTCACGTCCTCGCACGGCTTCCTTGATTACATGCCTGCCACGATCTCGTAAATAGGTCATTCGAGCCCCGCAAAAAGCACTCTCCGAATGCGTGTTCGCATAAAAAGGCAAAACCTCGGTCCGGATATAATCTTCAATCATCCCCAAGGAACGCCCTGACGCTGTGTAGTCGGCATATATCAGCGGTTTGTTGCCAAACGGCGTCTCAATAACATGCCTGCCACCAATTACCGAATCTCGAATTCGTGTGATTAAGTTTTGCATCGAGGTATTGCTCTTGAATAGTGACAGCCATGTTAACTGGTCCGAGACAGAACATTGTCTCTACCTGAAGCGATTTGAGTAATTTATCGGAACGTTTGTTCTCTGATATCCAATTTAAGTGGTGTTTTGTTGTATTATTGCGATTAAAAATCAATCAAATGAATCAGAAAGCGGCGGAACAAAACATGCTGGACAAATTGAATCGATCAATCCTGAGACTTATTCAGGCGGATGCCACGCTGTCTGTTGCGGACCTTGCTGATGAGATTGGCATCTCCAAATCTGCCTGCTGGCGCAGACTTCAAAAACTGGATGGCGCTGGACTCATCGAATCTCGGGTAACTCTGCTGAATCAGGAAAAGTTGAATCTTGCCCTAACTGTGTATATTTCGATTCGCACTAATCAGCACAACAATACCTGGGCAGAAGAATTCCGCCAGGTCGTATCTGATTTGCCACAAGTGCTTGAGGTCAATCGCATGAGTGGCGATCTTGACTATCTTATCAAAGCCGTCGTGCCCGACATGAAGGGCTATGATCAGCTCTACAAAAAATTAATCAAAGCCGATCTGTTTGACGTGAGCTCGAGTTTCGTCATGGAAAAAATGAAGCAAACAACTTTATTGCCGCTCGATTATGCTTAAACATACCTGCCATGAACTTTGGAAAGTCTATTTAACTAACCTTCACCGCCAGATTCTTCCATGATGTAACTTTCCAGTTCAGCGATGACAATTTTTTGGTCTTTAATCGTAAATTTCAGCACATCGTCTACAGAGATCATTCCGACCGGCGTGTCACCGTTTAAAACAGGTAGATGACGTATCTTCCTCTGATTCATTAAGGACACACAGGTGTCGACGGTCGTTGATGCTTCGACGCAGATAACATCTTTTGTCATGATTTCTTGAATTTTGGTTTCCCGAGAGGATTTGTTTTTCAATAATACTTTTCGAGCATAGTCTCGTTCAGAAACTATCCCGGCAAGATAATTATCACTGGTCACCACGATCAGTGCTCCAATCTCGCGAGCGGCCATCAGCTCTACCGCCTGATAAACCGTAGCATCTGGGCCGATCGAATAGACTTCATGACCCTTGATATCTAGCATTGTCTTTACTGTATTCATTTGCAGACCCCTTTTCTTCGAAAGATTAATTACTGCAGCCAGTCAAATTATTAGGGCAACCAGCGATACTTTGCAATTGCAGAAAACTCACCATACATGCCCAGTCCATGTATTTTTTTCACTTCACCGAGGTCTTTTTAACGAAGTGAATAAAACGTCAGGGCAGGAAAGATGCTAAAAAGGCAAAAAGTACGCATTCTGACCATATTGTCTTGAAACTGAGAGAGGCTTTTTCACGCGTTTATTTACAAGCGATTAAAAGTCTCCCAGCGCCAGCAATTAGTAGGTTGGGAGCCGAATTCTCGCGCGTCGGCGTATCCACTTTTGGTTTAGTGAAGCAGCGTAAACCGTCAGATTTTCTCTTGAGCCAACAGCGCGCTGCCAGGTTTCTGGCTTCGGTAGGTGATCCATGAACCAACTGTCTTTGTTTGTGTGGCTATGCGTAAGACATCGCGAAACTCTCGCATTTAGCCCCCTCCTCAGCGCAGACTGGCTATCCTGAGTCCAAACGACCAGCTCAAGGTAGTTATCCAGCGTTATCTCAGATATTGATGGAATTACGCACTGTTTACCCAAAGCAGTCATAGGATCGTCGACTGATGTTTCCTCTAAACGACGCTTTATCGAAGTAAATTCACATTCATCCAGCGACTGGGACATACCAGCGCGAACAGGATTTAAATCGACATAAACCATACAAGCTAGGATCGACGCCTCGTCCAGTAGAGCTTGTGATCTAAAACGGCCCTCCCAAAAACGACCAGTACATTCGTCCTCACGATTGGCCATTCGAGCTAGAGGTTCATTTATAAACCGCATGAACCAGGAAATTGAAGCAAGACGCGCTCTTATCACCTCGAGACGAAGCGGATCAGCAAGCAATGCTACTTTCTGCAAATCAAGCCCATCCTCTCGCTCACGGAGTGCTTCTCGACCTGGGCATAGCTGAAGCCAACGATCGGCTACCACTTCATCTGACAAATCTTCGTGTTCCACGTTCAAAACCAGGTGATAGTGATTACTCATAATCGCGTAAGCGTATACCGAAATTGTGAACAATTGGCTTAACTCAGTAATGCGTTGTTCAATCCACTTCCTGCGGTGAGAGAAATCTCTACCTGTTTGGGCATCAATACCGAACAGGAATGATTTTCGGACACATCGCGAACAAACGTGATAGGTGCCACTGCTAGGGTCTATTAAATGACTTCTACTGTATTTCATGTAGAGAAATTTACGGCTTCTCCTTTTTAACTAATACAAGACATGGCTGAAGCTCATGTAAGAGAATGCTCAAATGCCATGTGAAATCGACCACTAGAATCAAAAATCACAAGACAACCAGTTGGACACTGACCTAAACTCTGAACCAATAACGTGGGTGGCACGAACTAAGCGTGCAAACGAACCCGGTTCAAGGTACTAGAGAGCAAGGAAATCACATGCCGATTCATTGGTATCCAGGGCACATGAACAAAGCCAGTCACGAAATGAAATCCGTGTTGAAGGACGTGGACCTCATCATCGAACTACTGGACGCAAGACTGCCATTCAGCAGCCAAAATCCGACGATAAAAGAGCTGAGTACAACAAAACCCTGCATAAAAGTGCTGAGCAAGTCGGACTTGGCAGATCCTGCGCTCACAAGAGATTGGCAGGCACATTTTGAACAAGAAGAGTCCGTCAAAACACTCGCGACCAATCTGGATATCAAACACAAGGCCGAGTCCGTGCTTCACCTTTGCCAGAAATTGTCACCAAAGACACTTCGATCAACCCGAACCATGATCGCGATGATCACCGGGATTCCAAACGTCGGCAAATCTACATTGATTAATGCACTCGCGGGCCGGAAGGTCGCTAAGACAGGCAACGAACCCGCCATTACCAAGGGCCAACAACGAATCAAAATTAACGAGGAAGTCACGCTTCTGGATACTCCAGGTATTCTTTGGCCAAAAATTCACAATGAAAATAGCGGTTATCGCCTGGCAATATCGGGGGCAATCAAGGACACGGCCATGAATGTCGAGGATGTCGCTTTTTACCTAAGCGGCTATCTGTTGAAACAATACCCTGAATGTGTCAATCAACTACTCGACACAAAAACGCTTCCAAATGACGATCTAGCATTGCTTGAAGCACTCGGTAGGAAACGAGGTTGCCTACGAAGAGGTGGTCAAGTAGACCTCGAAAAAGTTTCATCGGTACTTGTGAATGAATTCAGGACCGGAAAGCTTGGACGCATCTCATTGGAGACCCCACGCATGATTCCGGCTGAGGAAGCACAAGTCGAGCAACTCAAGGAAGAAAAAAAACGACGTGACGAATTGCGCAAGGCTAAACGTAAAAAGAAATAATACGTATATTTTTCAATTCCTTAGCCAGATATAGCTTAACTACCCCCACGCCCGTCAAATTACGTGGGCAAATTACGTGGGTGGCACGAACTTAATAAATTACATGGCTGGCACGAACCTGGTACGAACCTGGTAAAAATTATTCGAGGTCCGCCTCGAGTTGTTCCCAGCGAGTCATGAGCTGTTCAATTTGGCTTTCCAGGTCTTTTACCTTTTCGAAAATCTCATTTTGCGCGGCTTGCGGTTGTTGATAAAAATCCGCTTCCGATATTTTCTGATTACAATCGTTGAGCGTTGACTCAAGCTTTTCAATTTGTCCCGGAAGCTTTTCTAATTCTTTCTTCCGTTTCTGACGCTCAGCTTTCAGCTTCTTACGTTCCTCAAAACCAAGGGAGTCATCCATCAGCATATCAGTTCCGGCACGGGAAGCATTTTGCTGCGACGTTTTAGAAACCGCCACTGATCCGGCATTACTCGACCGCTGCTGATTCTCCTTATGCCAGTCTGAATAACCCCCAACATATTCCGTGACTCGTCCGCTTCCGCTTGCATCGAACACCAGCAAACTCGAAATCACATTGTCCATGAAGGTCCTGTCATGCGACACCAACATAACTGTGCCGTTGTATGCCAGCAGCATCTCCTCAAGCAGTTCGAGACTCTCAACGTCGAGATCATTCGTTGGCTCGTCAAGAATCAAAAGATTAGCTGGCTGAGAAAAAATTCTCGCCATTAGCAATCGATTTTGCTCTCCTCCGGATAGACGATGTATCGGCCCCCTCGCCTGATCGGCATTGAACATAAAATTGCCGAGATAACTCACGACATGAATTTCCTTGCCGTTGATAGAAATATACTCGCGACCGTCCGAAATATAGTCCGCAACTTTTTTGTCCGGCTCTAACTGCCTTCGCGCTTGGTCAAAATAGGCCACCTCTAGTTTTGTGCCTGTTTTGATCTCACCACTGTCGGGCTCAAGCTCTTCAAGCAACAGATTAATGAGCGTCGACTTGCCGCAGCCATTCGGCCCTAACAACCCGATCCTGTCTCCCCTGCGAACGATTAGATCGAGATTTCTAATCAACACCTTGTCATCAAAAGACTTGCTAACAGCAGAAAGCTCTTTAACAACCTTGCCTGAATTTGATCCTGCATCAACCTCCAATTTCAAATCCGAAACAGATCTTCGTTGCCTCCTGACTTCTCTGAGCTTTTCAAGGTCGCGGACCCTTCCTTCATTCCGGGTTCTTCGCGCCTTGATGCCCTCTCTGATCCAGGCCTCTTCTTTGCGAAGTTTCTCATCGAACTTTTTCTCGTGGAGTGTCTGTACCTCTCGTTCGTGATCACGACGTTCAATAAACGCCTCATAACCACACTTCCAAAGCGTTACGGCGCCACGGTCAATATCAACAAGGCTGGTGGCCACCGAACGTAAAAGATGGCGATCGTGAGATACAAAAATAATCGTACCGGGAAACTCCACCATTCTCTGCTCTAACCACTCTATCGCTGGAACATCCAGATGATTGGTAGGTTCATCTACAAGCCAGACATCAGGCTCGATTACTAACGATTTAGCGATAGCCACTCGCTTGAGCCAACCACCGGACAACTGACTCAAGGGAATATCAGGATCGAGTTGCATTCGCTGCAAAGTTGCCTCGATTACATGATTAACCGACCAACCGTCCGCTGCTTCAATTTTGTGTTGTAGCGTATCCATCCGTGCAACTATCTTGTCGTGGTCAGCTTTAACATCACTCAGTTGCAACGACAGCGCGTGATACTCGCTTAATAGTTGCCCGGTGTTTTCAAAGGCCATGGCAACCGCATCAAAAATCGTTGCGCTGCTAACTTCGGGTAATTCCTGATCGAGAAAGGAATAACTCAAATCTCTCGAGCGCCATATCGTTCCCTCATCAGCTTGGAGCTCTCCAGACAGCAATCTCATCAGGGTACTTTTTCCAGACCCATTTCTACCGGTGAGACAAAGCCGCTCTCCTTGATCCAGAATCAGGTTTACATGATCAAGTACTCGATCAGTACCGAAAGTAACTGTAACGTTTTTTAAGGTTGCAACAGGTGGCATCTAAAAATCTTTACTAATAAGTTCTGTA
>CAJXBG010000130.1 GCA_913050215.1 uncultured Gammaproteobacteria bacterium | reverse complement strand
CCAAGAATGTACTCGATGATACTCGGTGGTGCGACAACCATCGCCATAAAAAAGAGATAACCTTCGACGATATGCCAATTTTTAATGTCTATTTTAGATACATCTCCCACTGAATTTTTTGAAACGGCGTAAATTAACGTGGAAAGGTAAATGCCCAGAGGGAAGATAATCGAGAAAGATATGATCGCTACATTGAGAACAAACGAGCCATCGCTCATTGATCCTGTCAGAATAATAAAAAACATGACTGACATAACCGCTTGAAGAACGACGTTGTACGCGCTTGCGAAAACGAGTTTTTCGCTGAAGGTATTGCTGCTATCTTGAAGCAAATAGAGTGCGAGGAAGGACCCCGAAACCTGAATGAAAATAAATGGTTGCCATAGGTTTAAAACAGGAAATTGAGCAAGAAAGGCAAAGATAGCCACTGGCAGCAACAGCATTAAGAGAATGGCGAGTATGCAAGCGGTTGTGTTTTGAGAAAACTGTTGACCTTCAGCTCGCTCGTTCATGCAAGACAGGAATAAAAACCCTGCTGTGATGATCGCTAAAAAACTACCAATAAAACCGTAGCCTACTTCCGCAGCCTGGATCAACGAAAAAAGTGATACATAAAGGCCTACGGGGACTGAAATTAAACGAATAGTAAATGCTAAAGATGCCCCCGCAATAATGCGAAGAAAAATAGCAACTAACAAAACCGTGGTTGCGACGGTCGCACTCGCTAACGCTTCGATCTGGTAGATAGAAGTTCCAGAAGCCCAGAGGATAAAGCTTAGTGTGCTGACAAAAATCGCTAATCCCAGAAATTTCCTTAGGTTCTCCCGGTCTTTCACGATCATCTCACCTTCCTCCTGAGCGATCTCATGAAGATAGCAAGTGTAAACTGCATTTGTCCAAGATTTCAAAAGTATCTTGATTGGTTTTTTTTAATACCTCTCTTTATAAGAGGAGCTGCCGACAATGCCGTATTAAAACCATACGGGTAGATAATCGACAATCCAAAATTGCTTTTAGCCAAACGCATGCGTAAGAGGGTAGACCGACACCTTCCGATATTGCCACTACTATTGATAAAGCGGTGATGACGCCTTCATCGCCCGCGATTGAATACGCAGCGTTACAACAAGATCACCGGATTCATTAAATGCATGTGAGTCATACCAGACAATCTCTGTCTTTGGGCTCTGGCTGACGCAGACTACTTCACATTCAATCCTGTACTTTTCACCTCTTCCCATAATAAATGGGCCATTGGTGTAGCCAATTTCCATCGCACCAAAGAGGCCAGTCGATTCACCAACCAGAGGCCCAAGCCCCTTCATGGCATTCGCCCACAGGAATTCCAGAATCGTGCAAGGCGCAGCAATAGGGTCACCCCAGGGTGAAGACGTTTTGTACCAGGTCATTGGATCACTGATCAGATTATTATCATAACGTTCAAACTGCTTATCGGTAGTCGCGACGATGTCGTAGGTGCCAAGACGCATCCCCGGTTTTACCTTTTTCAGGATTCTTAACTCTTCAGGATCACAGGGGCGATAGTCGAGGCGACGTAACTCAGATTTCGAATGATCTCCGAGCGCGGCAGTACCCGTGCAAACCAACAGACCGTCATCACGTTCCATCCAAACGTTGACCTGGTTTTCACCCGGCTTTAGCGCCTCTGCAAACACCTGCACTTTTTCAAGGTCCACTGTCGCATTTTTAAAGTTCAGTGAAAGATTGCCTCTTTCGAACCATTCGTTGCCGAATATTTTAACGAGTACCGGCGGAAACTGATTCATGTGAATGTCACCTGCGACAGTGCCCCCTCTGAACCCGAGTTCAGCAGCGGTTTCATCATCATGAATGCTGCCTTCGCCGTCATTGATATTCCAGTTCCGTGCGGCCCAAAATGGGCCAGTGATGACTTCTGTCATGAATGAACGCCTCCAATTTCTATTCTCTAATTTTTATGCTTTGTACCGAACCGCTTTTGAAGTTCCTGCATGGCGCCGACCATCATAGCGCCCCATATTTCATCGCGATCTATTGTGTTTTTCTGGCGACCTACCGGTCCCTGTTCGTCGTACCTGAGGGCAAGCTTTACCGCCTCTTCTGCTACGTTAGGCGGGATGTCGTAGCTGCCTGTAATCTCATCACACAAATACTTCACGACTTCAGTTCGCGCTCTTCGGTCAGTTTTTGACATCGCTGTTCTAACAGAAGGGTCGCCTTCCAGGCGCTTGATCAATAATTGCCGTTTATTTTGGTTCACCCGATTGATGCTTGCCGTTTGCTTCACCATATCTTCGAAACTATGCGGCGACTCCATCACTGCCCGTTGCTGAGCCTGTAGCTTTCCCAGTTCCCGTTTGTAGAGCTGTTGCAGAAGACCAGAGATGTTAGGAAAGTAGCTATACAGTAGTGCCTTGCTGGCGCCTGCTTCCCTTGCGATCTTTTCCATGGTGAGGTTTGAGATACCAGCGGCAAGCACCAACTGGTAGGTTGCATCAAGAATTTCCTGCTGGCGCTGATTCGGCGACAATCGACGACGTTTAGTTGATGGCTCAGACATCAGTCGGGCAATCCCAGCACACGCTTGGCGATGATGTTGAGCTGGATTTCATTTGAGCCACCGGCTATCGATATAGACTTCGCCTCAAGGTTCAATCGGCACATACCAATCTCTTCAGAAGTAAATGAATCGCCTTCCCAGCCAAATGCCTGAGTGCCGCGTATGCGGTTTTGTAACTCCAATTGTTCTTTCACATACTCTGCTTCGATGTAGTTAAAGATCGAAGTGGCGGCGCCAGGTGTATCGGCCTCGGATTCTGCCACGGCTCTGGCCTGCGTTAGATTAAAGGCCCTCTTTTGCATTTCGTTGACAACGATTTCATCCCTTAACACGGCATCAGCGATAACATCAGCACCCGCATAGTGCTTTGCAAGATCGGGCAAAGGCATAGATGGTTTAATTCTTTGAAGAGGTCCAGCCGTGTCTGCACTGGCAAGCGACGCAAGCCCCGATCTTTCATGCTGAAGTAATCGTGTAGCGACACGCCAGCCCTGATTTTCTTTGTGAATCAGATCGATCTTAGGCACTTGAACATCGTCGAAGAATGTTTGGCAAAAAGGCGAGTGACCGTTCAATAGCTCAATCGGTTTTACAGACACGCCTGGCGAATCCATAGAAAACAGCAGGAAGCTGATGCCTTCATGTTTTGGTACCTGCGTATCCGTTCGAACCAAGCAAAATATCCAGTCGGCGTGCATGGCACCTGATGTCCAGATTTTTGAACCATTTACCAGATAATGATCGCCTTGAGATTCAGCTTTGGTTTGAAGACTCGCAAGATCGGAGCCTGCTCCCGGTTCGCTATATCCCTGGCACCAGGCAATATCCCCATTAATAATTGAGGGCAGATGTCGCTTTTTTTGATCTTCTGTACCGTACTCAAGCAGCGTTGGGCCAATCATGGTGATTCCCATGCCACCTAGTGGCGGGCGGGCTTTAATGCGCTGCAATTCCTCCAACAGAATCAGAAATTCGTCTTTCGGAAGCCCGCCACCGCCATATTCCTCAGGCCAAGTGGGCGCTGTCCAACCCTTTTCCGCCATCCGTTCTAGCCATACATAGGCATCTGGATTTGTGCTTTTCCGTTTTCTGCCGCCGCCAACATCTTCGCCAGCAACCATACGCGTGCGCATGGAGGCTGGGCAATTCTCCTCGAGCCAATCGCGGGTTTCCGTCCTAAAATTTCCGAGGAAAGTCATATAAATACCTTATTGACGTTTTCGTCAGTAAGATACGCAAGCAAGTGATGCTAGTCAATGTCTGAATTGCTGTTGGTTTTAGGTTGCGGTCAATATTCTTCTTTGAAGAAAATGGCAGCTGTTGCTCAGCTCTACTCGCTTATTTTTCATTACTCCTCTTTATAAGATGTGATTCCGACAATGCCGTATTAAAACCATCCGGGTAGATAATCGACTCAAATCGATCGTTGAAGTCACGCGAGAAGTTGAGCCTATTAATTGCCCAGATGGTCTTAGCTGTGTGGTTGTCCATGATCCCGGTGTTTATTGCGTGAATTGGTCTAACAGCCTGTTCTTCAGTAAGGATGCTGATCTGTTGGCAGGGAGACGGTTGCGTTGATGGCTGGGAAGGTTTTTAAGCCGAGCAGGGCGATTTTGACCAGTGAATTTGGGCGCGTTTTGTTTTGTTTCTTACGTTTTGTGGGAACGATGAGTTTCCCTACCAGCTGCCACCGAGCGCCAGATTCAAGCCGACTCTCTGCTGAAGCGACGCTCGTTCCATCGATGTCACACTGCTTTGCGCTGTTATCAGTCGTTGCTGAACCGTGAGTAAATCTAACAAACTGGACTCACCTTCCTTGTGTAAAATCTCCGCAATCGTATAGGCTTTTCTAGCTTGTGCTTCGGACTCCTTAAGTGCAGACAAGCGAATAGCCAAACCCTCGCCTTGCTCAAGTGAATTTTCGACATCTCCAAAAGCATTTAAAGCAGCATCTGCATACTGGGCAATAGCTGCCTGTTGATCTGCATTGGCACTATTCACAGCTTCAAGACGCCTGCCCCCGTCAATGAGTGGTGCTAACAAACTGGAGCCTAAACTCCATGCAACATTCGCCGGGTTGAGGAGGTTTGATAAATCACTTGAAGCACCACCTAGATTTCCTGTCAGACTGAGGCTTGGCAATCGAGCAGCCTTTGCAGTTTCCACTGCATTAAAGGCTGCTGCGATTCTCCTCTCCGCCGCAACAAGATCTGGGCGCCGTTCTAAAAGCTCGGCGGGTGCGCCAGCAGGTGGCGGGGCGGGTAATGCTGGCAAAGCTTGACGGATGACAAGATCAGCACTGGGATAACGCCCTAGCAGTAATTCTAAGGAACGCAGTCCGGTTGATTTGCTATTTATTAAAGCCTGATTGCGTTCTCTCGCGACTGCCATATCAGATCGTGTCAGCGCTAAATCTTGAGCCGAAGCCATACCTTCGTCATATTGAGCCTGTACAATTTTCAATGTTCGCTCAAGCAGGCGAATCGTTTCTTGCGAATTTTGCTCTTGTATATGCGCTTCAATAGCCGCGAAATAGGCCAGCGCGGTATTAGCCGCAATAGAGTATTGGGCAAATAGGAAGTCGGCCTCGGCTGCTTGAGCTGATAACGTGGCTTGAGCAGCGCCGGAACTGATGCGACCCCATAGATCTGCTTCCCATGAAACCTGTAGACCAAGGTTTAATGCGGTAGCGTTATTAGCGCTACTCTCCACACCACCAGATCGGTTTGCATTGCTTGAGAGATCCACAGTGGGCGAAAGACTGGCACCTGCTTGGCGTGCAAGCGCTCGCGCTCGATCTAAGTTCGCCGAAGCAACTTGCAAGTTAAGGTTCTTTTCGACGGCTTCTTCAACAAGCGCCGTCAATTGCGGATCTTTAAAAGACGCAATCCAACTAACTTGTACTGCCCCTGCTTGCAGTGCGCTTTGCCACGCATCACGCTCTGGCAGTGAACCTTTCGCTGCTTCACTTGCCGATGCGCTAATCTCCGATTGTGGCGTCGCACAAGATTGGACCACCAACGCGGTCAGTATAAGTAAGAGCGCTTTTTTCATACTAAGCCTGCACCTCGTGAGATTTCACTTTGAAAAATACTGCGTAAAGAATGGGGATAATGATCAACGTCAGAATCGTTGCAAAAGTAAGACCAAACACAATTACGACAGCCATGGATTTGAAAAAGGCATCGAGCAACAATGGCAAGACGCCTAGTACAGTTGTTGATGTTCCCATCATGACCGGTCGAACACGACTCGCGGCCGCTTCGACAACGGCATCAAGCCTCGCTTTGCCCTCTGAGATTTCAAAATCAATTTGATCGACTAGAACAATCGCATTTTTTATCAATAGACCTGACAAAGAAAGTAATCCGAGAATCGCCATAAACTCTAAAGGTGTTTCGGTTGCAACTAAGCCCACCACTACGCCGATAAGCGCTAGAGGGACAACTAACCAAATAATAATGGGTTGCCTCAAGGTGCCAAACAAAACCACAACGATTAATACCATGGCTAGTAGTCCGAGCGGAATGGTCGACGCAAGATTATCGTTAGATTCCTTTGAGTCTCCGTACTCGCCTTTCCATTCAAAGTTGTAGCCAGCCGGTAGTTCTATTGCCTCTATATCGGCCTTTATTCTATCCCGCAGGTCCGAGGGCAGCGCGCCGGGCTCTGGGTCGCTTTGGGCTTTGATCGTCCATATTCTGTCTACCCTTTTTAGTGAACCGTCATCCCATGTCGTTTTGAACCCATCAACAATCTGACCAATAGGTACGGTCTTCCCAGTAACAGAACTTAAAACTTGAATGCTGTTAATGCTGTCGATGCCTACCCGCTCATCGATGGGCGCTCGAGTCACTATCGGAATGAGGTCATTGCCTTCTCGATAAACACCGACCTGACGTCCTCGAAAGTTTGTTGCGATAGCACCGGCTAGATCTTCGCGGGTGACCCCGGCTCGGCGACCTCGAACTTCAGAGTAAATCGGCTCGATGCTGCTGACTTTTTGCCGCCAATCATCCTTGATAGAGATGGCACCGCCGTCATCAGCCATGATGCCCTTAGCTTTCTCCGCCAGTAATCGCAAGACATTCGTATCCGGACCTGAAAAAGCAGCCTCTACTTTCGAACCGCCACCGGGTCCCAGAACAAACCGCCATACTTTGCCTTGAGCGTTGGGATAGTTTTCATCGATATGATTTTGGACCTTGAGTATCAGGTCATTGAGTTGCGAAGCATTTTCCGTTCTCACTAATATTTGGGCGTAAGCTTCGTTATTAGACTGAGGTCCGTAAACCAATAGGTACCGCATGCCTCCCGCACCGATTGAAGTCTCAGTATAAACGACGCCTTCTTGCGCTCTAACGAATTCATCAACTTTCGCGATATCTGCTTCGGATCGGCCAATTTTAGTGCCTTGAGGCAACCAGTAGTCAACCACCATTTGTGGCGATGTGGAGGCCGGGAAGAAGCCGGATTTAACGAACTGAAAGCCCCAAATTGAAATTGCGAACAATCCAGCTGATATCGCTAAGAGAAGCGCCCGCTGCGATATCGCGACACGAAGAAAACGCTTATAGCGGAATAAAAATTGCCCTTCAGGTTTTTCTTCCTGACCATCGTTTGAGCCTTCGGTAAACAGCCAATAACAAAACAAAGGCGTTAACGTCACAGCGAATAACCAGCTGTACGACAATGAAATCAGAATGACCCAGAACAAGTGCCCTGTATATTCAGCTGTAGAACCTGGCGCGAATCCAATGGGTGCAAACGCAATAATGCCAACCAGAGTGCCGCCTAACAAAGGCCACTTGGTTTGGGTGACGATTTTCTTTGCTATCTCAAGCTTAGTTTCGCCTTTCGCTACGCCGACCAAGATACCTTCGGTGACGACAATGGCGTTATCTACCATCATACCCAAAGCAATAATCAGCGCACCAAGTGATATGCGGTGCATAGGGATGTCGACTATTTGCATCGTCGCTAACGTTGCAGCAATCGTTAAGAGCAAGATCGAGCCGATTACAATGGCAGACTTCAGCCCCATAAAAATAAGTAGCGTAATAATCACAATGACAAGAGCAGCAATAACATTTACAACGAAATCATCAACCGCCGCTTTCACTTCTTGGGCTTGATTGTAAAATTGGTTTAACTCCATGCCCAAGGGCATTCGTAACGCTGCGCGCTGGAGTTTATTGTCTATGTCTGTGCCAATTTTAACGATATTGCTGCCGCTTTCCGCAGAGAGGCCAATAGCAATTGCTGGTTCGCCATTGAACTTGTAAATTTTAGCTGGCGGCGTTTGGTAGCCACGCCAAACGTGAGCGAGATCATGTAAATAAATCAGCGTGCCGTCGTTAGTGGTATCGATGATCAAATTTTGAATGGCTGCGACAGAATCGATACCACCCGTGGGCCGTATCACCAACCGCAGATCCCCTACCTCCACATCGCCTGCAGACACCATGGCATTTTGAGTTTTCAAGGCCGAGTAGATCTGATTTAGCGAGACACCTAGTGACGCTAAGTTGTTTTGCGATATTTCAACAAATATCGCCTCGTTTAAAGCACCATCTATCTGTACTTTCGCCACGCCATCAACTGAAAGTAAATCACTCTGAAGTGTCTTTGCGTGGCGCAGCAGTTCAGCTGGCGTAAAACCAGTGCCGGTTAAGAAGAAGTAGAGACCATAGACATCGCCAAAGTCATCGTTGACGTACGGGATACTCGCGCCTGGTGGCAGCGACCTTGATGCGTCATTCACCTTGTTTCGGACTTTGGTCCAAATTAGCTGCAAGTCTGCTTTAGTCGGAGAAAACTCATACTTAATATTGACCATTATCTCCGACCTGCCAGCAACGGAGGTGGATTCAATATCATCAACCTCGCCCAATTGTTGAAGCGCCTTCTCTAACGGGTCAGTAATTTCTTCAGCTACCTGTAACGGGGTCGCACCTGGATAGTAGGTAATGATTACAGCTGTTCGAATCGTAAATTCTGGATCCTCAAATCGCGGCATATCTTGATAAGCAACCCAACCCCCCCAGAGTGACATGATAATCACGATGACGGACAACACCTGATTCTTGATGGAAAACTCGGCAAGATTCATAGCACACCTCTTGTTACTCGACCTACCACTAACGCGACTACTGCCATTCGCTGACCTTTGCTCCTTCAGTGATATAAGCACCGCCAGCGCCTACAATTCGATCGCCGGCCTTCAGCCCCGAGTTGACCGCGGCGTTTTCCCCAATACCGGGTTCGATTGCCACCTGCTGTCTTGATACAGTCATGTCGGCCTCGTTGAGTAACCAAACAAACTCACCGCTCGCATCACTTTGCACTGCGGCCAAGGGCACATTTACGGCGCCACGGCTGTCCCCATTTTTTGTTCTCTGGATAAAGACGGTCGCGTTCATGCCTGGCAAGACCAGCAATTGTTCAGGTGCACTGAATGCGAATGTCACGCGATAAGTCTGTGACGTAGCATCTCCTACGAGGTTGGCTTCTTTGAATACAGCTTGAATGGGCGCATCTGGCGCGGAGTCTAGGATCACAAGAGCGCCCTGATCTTCCCGTGACGGTACTTGCGCGACGATACTAGCGGGTAAATTAATTGTAGCCTCGAGGGATGAGACATCAATAATGGTTATCGCTGAAGCACCAGCAGAAACTGCTTCGGTTTTGCGAATCGAAATGCTGGCGACGACACCGGTAAAAGGTGCGGTCAATACAGAGTCGCTGAGCGCTTTCTTCGCTGAGTCTAACTGCGCTGTGGCAACATCTCTCTGTGCTTTTCGTTGCTCTACGACACTCTTGGCAATCGCATCTTGTTCTAGCAGTCTTAGTGCACGCTGATATTCTTCCTCGGCTATATCAAAAGAGGCCAATAGTGAACTTACCTGATTTTCATAATCTCGAGTCTCGAGTCGAGCCAGCACCTGACCCTCTTGGATGTCTTGGGCTTCCGTTACCAATACATCTTCAACGCGACCACTCACTAAAAAACTCAAATCTGAATTGTTAGCCGCGCCAATCACTGCAGGAAACCTTAGTCTCGACTCATCATTCGCCGCACCAACATCAATGAGTTTGACGGGTCTAGGGCTATTAGGCTCTGAAACGCGAGTCTCTGTTTCAGAACAACCGAGAAGCACTAGCCCAAGACAAAAGATACTCGTAAATCTCAGTAGGCGGATGTTGTTTATTTGAAACATAGTGATCTCCTATTCGCATAGATCGGTGGTACGCGCATCTGTCTAATTTTGGTAAAGATGTTTGTTAATGAGTAACTTCAGCAGCATTCACTAGCCTGTATTCAGTAAAATGCAATAATCGTGCCTGCACTAGCTGAGGGCTTGGCGAAGCAAGAGGAGGGCAGCGGCACATGCGACGTTTCTAATATTTATCTCTGGGCTGTTAGGCGTATTTTTGGTTGTTCGTTTGGTACAGGCAAGAAACGAACCAATCTTCTAACAGGTAGTCATCATGGGGCTGGCTATTGCCTAACTAACAATAGCTTCATGTTTTGTAAATTATTTCGACGCTTTTTAGGCGGGCACCTACGTCGCGTCTCAGCGCGAAGGTTTCTGGGAACCTCGCGCAGAAACGCCTGATGCAGGAGTCCCTTGTCCCTAAATGCGATGCAAAACGCGCGGTAAGAGCCAACAAACATCTTTGTAGTGACCAACCGGGACGCCTTTAAACGGCTTCCGGCGAATCGAGAGCATCAATGGTTGTTTTGTTTATATTGACGGCAAAGCGCCTCAATACAGAATGCTTCGAATTAAGTACTGCGTTACTTGAACAACTTTGCAGAGGCATATTGGAATATTAGAAATACTGCTATGCCGATCACCGCGAGCGTCTCGATTGAGGCAAAAAATCCGATAATTAACCGGAGCTTGAATAGCATCAGTACAATAAGAAAACTGAGTCCTATCAGA
>CAJXBG010000129.1 GCA_913050215.1 uncultured Gammaproteobacteria bacterium | reverse complement strand
TTTGTTCACCGATACCGGCAGCCTTCATCCTATCTTCCAGACCCTTGTCTGAATCCTCCTCCATCAATGCTTCAGCGGCAGACATTTTATCGAAATTGTCCTGCTGCCGTTTCTTGATACGTTCCAGAGAATCTTTTGCCGAGAGTATTCTCGAGTTAGACGAACTGAAATTGTCAGTAATGGCGGCACTGGCTTTTTGAACACTCTCAGTGGTTTTTACCATACTCAACTGACGCTCATACTCTTTGATTTGGCGCTCAGTTTTCTTCACGAGCTCTTTTAGTCGGGCCACATGAGTCGTAAAGCTGTTCACCACTTCCGTCTCATCGGTGAGCTCAACATCAAGCTGGGCGATTTTCTCAGCTATCTCAAGCGCTAATGTTTCATCGTCTTTATCAAGCGCCTGGGCCACATACCCTTCATGCTCAGAAATTGAAGCTTTGGTTGCCTCAGCCTTACGGCTTGCTTGCATTTGTTTTGCCATGACTTCGGTCAGGTCTTGTTTTGCCTTACGCAGGTGTGTCTGGGCATCGTTAATCTCTTGTTCGAAGATTCGAGTGCCATTGGCATCAACAACCAGTTCACCGACTTCACGTGCTCCACCTCGAATGGCAGTCATAATTTTCTTTAAAACACTCATCAAACTACTCCTCGCGAATTCAATTCGCCTAGCTTAAGAATTCTTCCAAAGCCTCAAGGGCTTCGATTGCATTCTCGGTTAACGTGATCAATTCATGACAAATATCTTCGATACTTGAATTTGTTGAAAGCGCGCCAAAGACAACGTACCGATCACCAACCTTCGAGAAAGCAGACAGGGGCATGGGTATGTTCAGCTCCAGCATCTCCTCCATCAACTCAGCTCGTCTGGTCGCTATCACCTCCTCTTCTGTGAACAGGTATGTGATGCACAAAACCTGGGTGTCAGTTACTGAAAGGAATACCGGTATTTCCTGGTAATCACCAACAGTGACCTGCAATACATCAACATCACCCGGTATTGGCTGGCAATCAAATTGATAACCTTCAAAACTCGAGAGATCGGATATTCTTATTGCCAGATCTTGTGTATTCATTGTTCGCTCCTTTTATCGATCACGACATATTATGTCGATGGAAGTAGTTTAGTAGCTCGACATAATATGTCAACCATTTATTTGCACACTTTTCATAATCTTCATCGTCAATCGAAGACTAATCACGGTAGATGCCCATATCCCTGTGCCAAGCATCGTCATGATAGCGGTATATTCTGTTTTGCCCCAGATGATTCACCTCAATTTGCTCAAGCTCATTAAAAAAGTCTCCGGGAAACTCAAAAGCTGCAACCAACAAGTCAATTGTGAGCCATTGATTGTCCCGCATATTCACGCCATCCATGTCGATCAGCCGCCGTCTCGAAGACGTTCGACCGTGGGTCGCAAGACTCCATCCCCATTCCCCAAAACTCGGAATATTCTGCCTGTACTGCTCAACCTGGTTAAAACCAGCGGCTCTGATCGTCTTGCCTATACTCAAGAATGCTCGCTTCGCGTGGTAAGGCGAAGTTGATTGAACAGACATCGCGCCATCCTTATTTAACAAATTTCCCAAACGCTCATAAAAATAGGTCGTGTACATTCGGTCGAGGTCGGGATGACTCGGGTCTGGCAGATCAACAATGATTACATCAAAGCGGACGCCTTCTTTTACCAACTTTTCGACTTCGATAAATGCATCACCATGGATGCGGCTTACCCGCTTATCTGAAAACGCGTATTCATTCAGCTCAATCAGATCGGATCTGAATTCACTCATATCACCCTCTTCGCTGAAAAAATTAACCAGCTCACTGTCGAGATCAATCAGCGTTACTGCCTTTGGTTCAAACCGCAGCACATCCCGCAGGGCGAGCCCATCACCACCCCCTATAATCAGGACACGATTCTGTTCATTGGCCACCAGCATGGGCGGATACACAAGCATAGAATGATAGATGTGTTCGTCGTTGCTTGAAAACTGAAGACGCCCGTTTATAAAAAAACCATAAACAGGTTCCGTTTGATCAATCAGATATCGTTCGGTAACGACAAAATGTTGGTATCGCGAGGAATGACTAAAAACAACTTCATCCTCGTACAGTAAGTCGGTCATTTTGACCGTCCAATTCTCCCCATACATGTAGATGATGCAAACTAAACAAACAATTAACCCATGGACCGCCAACAGTGCTTTTCTGAATTTTATTTTTGCCCAAAAAAAATAAAGAAAAACCAGCCCGGCTATCAAGTTAACCGCAGCGGTAATAACCGCGGCTTTAGTAATATCTATCGCAAGCATCATGGTGACCCATATCGCAGCACCGGCTCCCGCGCCTATATAGTCAGCACCATAAATCGTACCTGCGTTATGCTCAAGATGTTCGCCGTGAACTTTTTCTCTAACACGAGCAATGAGGGGAATTTCCATACCAATGAAAAATCCGATAATCGTACCAAAGAGATAAGGGGTTAATTGAGCCAGGTTCTGAAGCCCCTCCAAGAGACCGCCGGATGGCACCAAGTCTGGCGGCAAACTGAACGTCTCTGCAATCACACGTGGCAGCACCGCAGAAAAAGATACAGCCAATGCAATCAACAATATACAGCTAACACCAAAGAACGCGATCAGCGACTCAAGCCAGGCAAAGGTGGTAAACGGTTCTTTGAAAGCCCGTGCAGCGAAGGCACCTAACCCCATGGATACGATCATGAGGCCAATCATGGTGTAAATGGTGGACTCTACTGTACCAAGGATTCTACCTGCGTAAGCGGACAGCAAATACTCGTAGATCAAACCACAACCGGCTAGCACAGCCATGATCATGATCAGGAGAAAGTCCTGAAATACGAGGGACCTCGGCAACGTGGTCAAATTATTTCTTAAGGGTTTGATTCAAGTTTGTATCAAGCAAATAGCGCTGTGAAGAAAAGCCCGATCGAGATGTATATGGCCGCTTCAATCGCAGCGACACCCAAATTGTGCTGTTGATCGACCTCTTCAGCAACGTCGACTCCGGCTAGAATAACGTTTCTGGCGATCACAGCTAACAAAGACACCAACATCGTGAACAGCAAGGTGACGCCGGCCCAAGTCATCAATGCAATCCAAAGCGTTTGCTCAGAATAGGCAACCACGCCGGACGCCGCCGTGAGAGCGAGCGCAACGCCGATCAGATGCCCCATAAATCGGACAGAGAGCGCAACATGTCCTTCGGCAAAAGCCTGCTGAAGGCTGTTTCCGTTGTTACGTCGCGCGAATACCTGAATACGGTAACTTGTCACCAAAGCAAGTAACAGTTGCGTGATCACAAACGCAGCGAGAACCACCAGCAACCCACTCAGCGTTTCACTTTCAACCCAGAGCATCACAGCTCTCAATATCAAGCCGATGGCGATTGTATTAGCAGCATCTACCAAAGCGGCAGCAACATTGCCGGACTTGATTTGGGACTGTATTTCAATCCCACGGAGTAACACCTTATCCTGAATCAGTCGTCCTACCTTGATCAAGACCAAACCCAGCAGGCCGTAGCTACCGACGCTGACGATCTCCTCCAGATAGCTCGCGCCCAACTCACCGGAAACAGCGCCGGTCAACATGAGTGCAAGCGAAACGGTACCGGCAGCCATTGCAATACCAAATGCCGCGTTATCCCTTGATGCCAATTCTTCGGCACTATCAACATTTGCGACCAACCCGGTCAGAAAGCGGAGTCCTGAGATCATCACGACGGCTATCGAAAGATCTATTAACAATATGCTGTAGGCATACACATCAACACTGTCCAGCCCAGTAAAATCACCCATGATTCATTCCTGCAAATTTTAATGACGTCTTAACAAATTTTGATTTCATTTTTCTCTATACACTGGCGCTTACTTACCCCTTGAGGCTCCACGCGTCGTTCTAAAGCCGCTACTTCGGGTACTACTTTGAAACTTGCTCGAACTCTTCGAACCTGCCCCGGACTTCGCATACGGGCTCTTGAAAAGAGATTTACTCTGCGCGGTGCTGGCCCGACTCACACCTGAAGCACCTGAACGGGTTTTCGCATAGGGACTTTTAAACTTCCCGCTGCTGCCAAACTGTTTACGGCTTCTCTGTTCAACATCTCGCATGCTGGATTTTTGCGATCGGGAGCTGTAATTGTTTCTGCCCATATCGTGATAATAAGAATATCCACGGCCACCCGCCCAACTGTTGTAGTAGTAATTACGCCCACCCATCAAATTGGAGAAAAACGCGTATTGACCATACCAGGCCCAGAGCGAGCCACCAGAACCGTGCGACCATCGGCCGTAATGCGGATTACCAACGTACTGGCTGCCGGGCCCCTGTTCTTTCGAGTTATTCAGCGCCATGTCTGCCTCTTTACTCACGGCGTTGACCCGAGCGAGCGAACCGTTTGAAAGATCAGCGATCACGTTCACTGTATCTGACAACGCGTCATTAAAGACTGCGGTATTCGACGCTGTCTGAATTGATTGCAGCTCTTCTACTTTTTCTGTCCAAGACTCAAAATTTTCAGTGCCATTTTTAATACCATTAAAGCGCTGTCGTAGGCTCACATAAAGGGGGTTTTCAAGGGTCGCTTCGCGCTCGAGCACAGAGAGCAATGAGGACAACTCAGGACGGTCGTTTCTCAGAATTTGGCTATATTGCCGAATGATAGCCGCATTGCGGAGCGTACCAGCATTCAGCGCCTGTTGAAGCGCATCGATTCGCTGTTCAGCACTCAACAACTCTGATTCAACTTGAGCGTCGCCCGAACTACACCCGACCAGCAAACCAAGTAGCAGCGTCACTAGCAGAAACCTGACGTTCCTCGCGCCTGACACACACAATTTGGACGAGAAAACTTCTAACTTCGACACGCGCCTCACCTTAGTCACTTTTCGCAGGAGATTCGGACATATTATGTCATGCAAAACCAAACTGCCAGCCCTTTCGTCGTCAAACAAGACCCATATCCTAGCAAAAGCCGAAGATGAATGCCTCGTATACCGTGACTACCGAGCATATCCACAAATCAACCCTGTCTCGGTATAGTCAGTCGCACCTGAGCCAATTTAAAATGATTTTGCTGATATCAATTTGAAAACTTCTACCAACATATAGCCCGTGCCCTGAACGTGCGCTACTTCAGTTTTCCTTCAAAAGCTGAGTCGGCTGCGCCGAATACACTAATCCAATGCCAATCGACATACGACAGCATCTTCATATCCTGTCACTACAGGCATCAAGCCGCAAAGCGAAGAGTCAAATACACGATCGCCCGTATCTACCAGCAAGCGGATACCTTTCTTTTCTTGCTCTCCAGGTTGAGCCAAATTTTCCAGCTTTGATTTCGTTGCCACCACAAGTAGATTTTCGCGACCGATCAATGCAAGTATTCTTGGACTCACCTGCTGATTGCCACGGCCAAATAAATGTCCTTGGCCGCCAATCGGTGTAACCAGCAGTTTTGTCGTTGCGGCCCCTTGAGCAGCCGAGGACATCTTGGCATCAAGGAACCGGAAAAGCGCCTCTTCACTCACATCGGACAGCACTACTATCCCATCATCGATGACATCAATCCCAAGCAACGTATTCGGTAAATTCAGTTTGTCCATAATCGCAGCAGTCGTCGTCCCTGCCCCTACAATATAAACTCCACCCAGTTGAATTAGCTCAACGAGTCCTGCGGCTATCTCCTCCAGCACCAATTCTTCGACTTCAAGCCCACCTTGTTTCACCGCCTGAATATAACGATGCTGTTCTGGCACCCACATTTCACCATGGTATTGGGCATTTACTGTACCGGCTCTTAACGCCGCTTCGTCAATATCTCTAACTTCACGACTAGTGACGCCCACCAACTCCCCTTCAATAAGTTGTTGTAACACAATGCCCGCTGCTTCCGGACTCACGGCAAAGACGCCGGAATGCATTTTCACCCCGCAGGGAATCCCCAAAACCAACTGCCTAGCATTCGCATCTAGGGCGTCATGTATATTTATTGCTGTTCCGTCGCCACCAGCAAAAAGAATAATATCAACACCGGCATCAACCAACTGCTGAACAGCTTGAATCGTATGAACAGGTTCAGTGAGGCCTGACTCAAGCTCAAGTTCCACACAAACATCAAAATCAAAGCCCGGTTGGTGCTCGGATATTTCGTTGCACAAATCTGCACCCATCGCGCCCGAGACGGTTAGCACGCGAAACTCATGGAAGCAGGAGGCAAGCACTTCGAATGTGCGAGACACCCTGTCGGCAACTTTGCTCTCATAGCCTAATTCAGTCGCCAATTTGTAGAGTTCAGCACCGTCGCTACCCTTAAGCGCCGCCGGACCGCCCACGCCAGCAAGCGGGTTAAGCACAAGGCCAATCGTGAGTTTCTTTTCCATCACTGTTGTCGCATCAAGCTTCAATCTTTTTTCCGCAACCGCTTCACAACGGAACTGAATGTCATCAAGATTCGATCGTCCTGTTTTACTTCACCGCGAACGAATACCATGGAACCAGTTTTAAGCGTGATAGTCGCTGCACCTTTGATTAGGTGATCAATCTCACCTGCCGAAATAAACTCTGAGTTGAAGCTTACCGTCACACAATCTTCTGCATAAGCATCGGTAGCAACCATACACAGACAATAGTCAGCGAAAGTCATCAACACACCACCATGAACAATACCCGTCATGTTGCAATGGTTTTGATTAGCCTGAAAAACAAAATCATAACCAGACTCAGTTTCTTTGAAATAAAAAGGGCCAATATAATCCTCGGCTGGATCAGCACCTGACAATACTTTGTAGCCTTCTAATTCATCCATGGTAAGTTCTCTTCATTGTCTATTTAGCCGGAAGCCTTTGGTAATGAGCCGGGTTGGCAAATTCCAGATTGCCTGCTGGCATCTCAAGCGCCAGCGCAACCGCTAACCGCTGAACGATCGTTGGTAAGCCATCTTTTAAAACCGCGTGTACGGCAGACCGGACCGCGCTTCGGAATGGTTTCACATCAAGTTTTTCAATCAAAAAATTGTCACTACTTACCCTGAATTCAAGACCAGCAGCAACGCTCAATATCCATTCTATCGACTGCGGCCTAACCTCCACCGCCTCGAAATTTTGTTGTTGGCTTTCGTCACGTATCGCATCATACCAGTACCCATAGTCTTCCTGTTCCCGCCGCTTCTTTCCCGCCAGGCACCAGTGCGCAAGTTCATGCAAAGCGCTAGAGGGAAAATCCTCTCGAAAGTGAATCTCTGCATTTTGACGATGCTCGCCACTCGGTAAATAAAGAGGCTCAGAAGCACCGCCGACAAGAAGCACGCTGTGACCTAGGCCAAATTCTGCATTAAAAATTCGAACCAGGTGCGACGCGCTATCCACTGTTTTTACTGGTGCCGGAATGCACTGCTTTACGCTCTGGTTCAATGTCCGAATTTGGCAGAGTGACGACCGCTGCAAGGTCTTCAAAATAAGATTTGGACAAAAAATCTTTTCCCGCCAGCAGGTGATCAAGATACCACTGGGCTGGCTTTAACCCTTCCTGAACATGATCCTGATTTGCAGTGTAAACCCAACTGTCTAGCAAACCCGTTTGAGTTGAAATAGATACGATGTGCCTCGAGTACCGTGCTGGATACCCTTCAAAGGGGTCCATGGTTTCAATGCTTTGATGGGTTTCAAGTTCGTAGATCACACCCTCAACAACACTACCGCTAGACACCATTATGTTGGCTGCTGCAGCACCGGGATAAATAGTTGAGCGTTTGTTAAAGGCCAGAATGTAATCACTCAGTTGGCCGCTCATATAACTTTTGACAGCCATACCGCGTCGCTTCACTCGCGCCGGATTCATGTTACTGCCATAGGCGAAGTAATACCCTGCGCTACTCATTTCTTTCTGATCCAGTACAGAAATGGCGTCCCATCGGTTTTTGATAACACCATTTCGTGCTTCAGAAATTTACAAAAATTGGGAAAATCCCATGAGGTTGATGGATCTGTCGCTACCACTTTGATGACTTCACCGGATTGCATATCCATCATTTTATTACGGACCAGCATTAGCGGTTCAGGACAACGCAAGCCGGACGCATCGACTTCTATCGCGACTTCAATTGTTTCCGGGTCTATATCCATTTTTTTGTCACAAGTAGCAGACTTTCTTTATTGTCCGTCATCGGTATAATCCGGTCGAATTTTAGCAAATTGCTCGATTATTATGATTAGAGTTCTCATCGAACGTATTGTCGCAACAGGACTGGAACACTACTACGACTGCACGATTAAGCGGACCGTCAGCAGCGTGATACAGGCGCCTGGGTGTATCTCAGGCGAGTCACTGGTTGACTCGGACAATCCGAGCCGTCGCTACGTGATGTCCAAATGGGATACCAAGCAGGACTGGGAGAACTGGTTTCACTCTGATCTTCGACGACAGGTGATTTCAGAAATCACTCCTATGCTGGAAAGTCGCGAGAAAATCACGATGCTTGAACTGACTCGCTGACCGCCCTATTGAATCGCCAATCGAATTTGATCAGCGATTCAACATCTCATTCAACATCTCATTCAACATCGCATTTAACACTACATACGCTTCAATTCTGTCTGCAGCTTCTCGGCCTCCGAAATAATATACCCCTGAATGCCAACGGCGTCATCCTCTGTGATCACATCTGCGAAACCGACCATTCCTAGATCCTTCAACGCACCATCAACAACAATTTCTTTGAACGCCAGGTGTTTAGCCGGTTGCATATGACGAAGGTCCGGCAGCACGCCACCACCCTTAACACCGGGTCCGTGGCAGACACCACAGTACTGGTGATACAACACTTTACCGTCCGCAATTTGTTCAAGCGTCGCATGTTGCTCCGGTGGTGCTGGAATCGGCGCACTTGCTGGTATTGGCGGTAATTTATCGATACCGCCGAGTTTAAACGCCAAAATGCGTCCTCGACTCTTCAGTTTGAGTTTTTCTGCAGCACCACCTGCTGCTAGAGCAAACGCACCACCCCAGCCGGCGACAACAGCAACATACTGCTCACCATCGACGGTGTAAGTAATCGGTGGAGCGACGACACCCGTCTGTGCCGGTGTGCTCCAAAGCTGCTCACCTGTATCGGCCCGATAGGCTCTGATTTCACCTGCTGAATTGCCCTGAAAAATCAGATTTCCCGCGGTGGAAAGCATCCCGCCATTCCATGAACCCGCGTGCTGAATTCGCCAGACTTCTTCCTGTTTGACAGGGTCCCATGCAGACACGTAACCACGGACTAACCCGTCTATTTTGTCTTCGACCTCTTTATCACCCACCGGTGCATTCAATACGAAATCTACCGCTAGATTCCAGCGTCCTTCGTTGTAATGGAATTGGGGTTCATTGCCGTAGGCAAAAGGCACATCAAGCGCGGGGATATAAACCAACCCGGTGTCCGGATTGAAGGCCATCGGGTGCCAGTTATGACCTCCGTAGGGGCTGGGCTTGTGAAATGCTTTTTCGATGTCATCGCTACTCATTGATTTGAGTGCCGCGATCTGCTGATCTGGCGTTAGCGCAGATAGGGGATTCGCAGCCTGATAACGCGCATTTTCAGTCTCAACTGGACGCCCCGACTCAGGATCGACATGTGATGCCCAGGTAATTGGGATATAGGGTTTGGCCGAGATGAATTCACCGGTTACACGGTCAAGCGTATAGAAGAAGCCATTCTTCGGGGCTTGCATGATCACCTTGCGATTTTCGCCGTTAATCTCAAGCTCAGTCAAAATCATGTGCTGCGTCGCGGTATAGTCCCAAGTATCACCGGGCGTTGTCTGGTAGTGCCAGACATATTCGCCGGTGTCAGGATTAAGCGCCACAATGGATGCAAGGAATAAATTGTCTCCGCCCCCAGGGCTTCGCACAACCTGATTCCACGGAGAACCATTACCCACGCCGATGTATAGCAAGTTCAACTCTGGATCAAAGGCCATCGAATCCCAAACAGTACCCCCACCGCCGGTCTTCCACCATTCGCCGGTCCAGGTCTTTGCAGCTAGCTCGAGTGCGGGGTTTTCCGCTGGTTGCGCGGGATCGCCTGGTACGGTGTAAAAACGCCATGCCTGTTCGCCTGTCTTGGTGTCATATGCTGTGACATAACCGCGAACACCATACTCAGCGCCCCCGTTACCGATAATCACTTTGTCTTTAATGACCCGAGGTGCGCCAGTAATCGTGTAAGGACGGGTCCGATCTATCGTGTTGATATCCCAGTTCACGGCACCAGTGGCCGCATCCAGAGACACTAGCCGACCATCAATAGTGCCAACAAAAACACTGCCCTTCCAGACAGCAACGCCTCGGTTTACAACATCACAGCAGGCATTAGAACCCCAACTTTTGGGTACCTGAGGATCGTGCTTCCAAAGTAATTCGCCTGTTTTTGCGTTATTGGCAAACACAACACTCCACGAACCGGTTGAGAACATCACACCATCGACAACGATGGGCGAAGCCTCGAGGCCACGGTTGGTTCCTGTGTCGAAGTGCCATGCTAGTCCGAGATCCTTGACGTTATCCGCATTAATCTCGGTCAGTGGACTGTGCCTACCTTCGTCATAGGTTCTACCGTGAGCCAACCAATTGCC
>CAJXBG010000128.1 GCA_913050215.1 uncultured Gammaproteobacteria bacterium | reverse complement strand
GCTCAATCATCCCGTGTAAACGGGGAGAGATTGCAAACCCATGCATTGCCAGGTGCTCCGCGCTTTCGAACAAACTGGACCATTGAAGGCTGCCATGATCTGTATGGGCAAGAGAAAGCATCGCTACCGCACCAGGAACACCAGTCGATAAACCGCTATTTTTTGCCGCAAAGTAGCCTAACGCTTTACCATCTGAGTCTATGAACAAGTTTTCATCTATTAACTGAGGGGCTGTTTCGCGCCCGTCATATACCGAAACAGTTTTCGTATCATTCTCAAAGTGAACCATAAAAGCACCGCCAGCGAGTCCGGAACTTTGAGGCTCAACGAGACTTAGAACAGCGGCTATTGCCACTGCGGCATCAACAGCTGAACCGCCTGATCTGAGGACTTCAAGACCTGCTTCGGTGGCATGGGGATTAGCTGTCGCAACCATTATCGAAGACCGAGGCTCGACCTCAGTCGGGTTGCTGGTGACGCCGGTACAGGCACTTGATATCGCGAGCGCGACCATCGTAAGTCCTATACAGATGTATTTCAGTAAAAGATTTTTCATAGAATTCAGGGGAAGTCCCTATACCAAATTATTTTTGATCAAAGGTTTCGCCAAGCGCCCTCGCCCGATTTAATCTCGATGCCTCATCACCTGGCAGATAGCGCATAGCTAAGGCCAGAAGAATCGCCGTAAGGATAAAGATACATTGTCCCCACGCGATTGCCTGGCTAAGTGCAGCGCCAGAATCAGCGCCCCCAGCAATGAACATATCTGACAAACGCCCCATTGCATAGGGACCGAGCGCGAGACCTATAATCGTATTCATTAACAGAAACCATGCACCTGCAGTTGCGCGCATTCTCGGCATCACCAGATCGTTCACCGTGGCCGGCGCGATCGATACCCACATTGAGGCAGGTATATGGTAGGCAAAATTTAACCAGTAAGCTGTCGTAAGATCTTCCGTCTTAACCATCCACAGAATCAATGGCGCTGTTAGCAGAATAGTCACGATGCCGATCATCAGCCTGCCGTTGACGAAGTACAGTTTCATTCTGTCAGCCAGCATTCCACCCATAACAACGCCAATTAGGCCACCTATTGCATTGCCAATGCCAACATACCAACCAACGTCGGCCGCGGTAACACCATGAACTCTGATTAGAAAAGGTGCGGTCCAAAAACTTGTGCCGTAAGAGACAAATGCGATAGTCGGAAACGCAAGCGTGGTAAATACCAACGCTTTCGAGTGGAACATCATACGAAACGAGGCTTTATCCCGCGTTGACAATCCCTGCAACCATGACACAGTGACATAACCCGCTATCGACAGCGCCACCCACTGTAGAAGGTTCCCTGTAAGCTCAATCATCCCCCACGCAAATACCGCCAGCAGTGAAGCAGCAAGTAAATTCCTCGTGACAGAAGCACCGTGACGATAAACACTCCAAATTGTGAAGGGAGGAATCACTGCCGCAAGCTCTGTCCACAGTACGCTGAAAGGTGCAGGATGTTTTGGCGCAACCAGTCCCTCACTCGCACCCCGCTGCGGTTCTCTTAGCAAACGCACAAGACCTGCGAGTAGTACCCCAGGCAAACCCACAACCATAAAAGCTACATGCCAGCCTTTGAGCCCAAAAGGCGCAAGGGTCGTGTCGGGATACCAAGTGGCCCAAGTGTCCAGAATCAGGCCCCCAAGAATCAATCCTATACCGCCGCCAATGTAGACCCCGGAGGAGTAAATACCGATCACCGTTGCACGATGTTTGGGCGCATAGTAATCAGACAGCATTGAATAAGCGGCAGGCGATGCACTCGCTTCACCTATCCCTACCCCTACCCGGAACATTGCTAGTATCGGAAACGAGCGGGCAAGTCCTGACAAGGCAGTCATCACAGACCAGAACAGGAGACCAACCGAAACAAGCGAGCGGCGAGTCCAGACATCGGCAAATCGAGCCAAAGGAATGCCAAATACGGCATAAAAAACAGCGAATGCAGTTCCGTAAAGAAACCCCATCTCAGCATCGCTGATGCCCAAATCTGCTTTAATGTCTTCCGCTAATATCGAGAGAATATTACGGTCGATAAAATTGAAGATGTATACCAGAACCAGCACAAAAAGGACCATGTGAGCATAGGGACCCCCGCTCTTTGGTTCAGATGCGTGATTATCTTCTAACTGTTCTCCCATTAAGTCCGAATCACTCATTCACGCTTCTTTTCCTTTATCCTGTTCATGTTTTTACTCGATTACTGGCATTGCTAATATCGTTAGCAAATCGAAAAAATCTATAGTTTTAAAGCGACAGCTTCACGCCTCATATTAGACACAAGTAACTCACGATCGCCGACACTTGATTGCTGACATCGCGCCTTTTACGAACATCCATCACCAATTCATCAAAACCGCAACTGCAGTAAAGGGTTTACAGAGATGGAGTCTGCGGTCGGTACGAAGGTGCAACAATGGCCCGGCTGAAAATAATGATCCTGAGCAGGCGTCTTGAAGCGTTATCCACCCGCGATGAAATGAAAAAAATGTAATTCTGCCTCTTCCGGAATCAATTCGAGCAACGGCTCGTGAACGATCTCACCATCAATCGCAATCGCCATCTCTGAGATTTCGGAGTTTTTAAGGTCAGGGTACTTATTATGCAACTCGCCTAATAACTCTCGGTAGTTCAGTGCCACTACACTGGTTTTTTCTTCTCCCGTAAATCGTTGCAGCTCACCGGAGAAGAACACCATTGCCATAGAGACGTCTAACCTTTTTCTTGAATCAACTTCAGTACACGCGGCGGAGAGCATGGTAGTTCAGAGACATTAGCGCCTATCGCATCACCGACAGAGTATCCTACCGCGGCAAGAGGAGGAATAATCCCTGACTCACCCACGCCACGCACACCATAGGGGTGAAAATTATTAGGCACCTCGACAATGATTGTATCAATCATTGGCAAATCTGAGGCGAGCGGTATTCGATAATCGAGGAAACCTGCATTCTCCATCACGCCATCATCGTTGTAGACATATTCTTCGTTCAGCGCCCAACCAATTCCCTGTGCCGCTCCGCCCTGAAACTGGCCTTCGACGTAACTCGGATGAATCGCTTTACCGGCATCCTGAATAGCAGTGTAACGAATCACATCTACTTTACCTGTCTCCATGTCGACTTTCGTGTCGCAAACATGGACAGCAAAACTCGGACCTGCACCCCGTGCATTAACATTGCCTGTGCCAGATATCTGTCCACCCGTCTTCTCACATTTGGCGCAAATTTCAGCGCAGGTCATTTGACCCTCACCGGCAGTGTTTATCGCCGAACCATCACGCCACTCCACTTGATCAGGCGTGACATTCCACAAAGATGCAGCCCGCTCTTTAAGTTGATGAACAACATCCTGGGCCGCTTCAATCACCGCCATGCCGGTTGCAAAAGTTGTTCTGCTACCACCCGTTGACTGATTGTAGGGGATGCTTTCCGTATCACCAATAATTGGCTTAAGGTCATTCAACGGAATGCCAAGTTCTTCCGATGCCATCATTTGCATCGAGGCCCTGGAACCACCAATATCTGGCGATCCTTCAACGATTGTGCCGGTTCCATCAGGGTTCATGTTTATCGTAACACTCGACTGGCCACCAATGTTGAACCAAAAACCCGAAGCAATGCCTCTACCCTCTCCTTCCTTCAGTTCCGTTTTATAATGAGGAGAGTTCTTGGCCGCTTCAAGACATTCAACCAGACCGACAGCCTTAAGCTTTGGGCCATAAACTGTTTGTGTGCCTTCTTTGGCGGCATTTTGTAGGCGCAAGTCCACTGGATCGATACCCAGTTTTTCGGCGAGTTCGCTAACCGCCATCTCTGCACCGAACTCAGCTTGTGGTGCACCTGGCGCACGATACGCTGCAACTTTGGGTTTGTTCACAACCACATCAAAAGTTTCACAATATACATTTGGGCAATTGTAAGGCGTAAAAGCTGTCATACCTCCAATCATTGCAGGAGAGCCTTTAAATGCGCCTGCCTCATAAGCAATTGATGTTTGCATCGCCGTAATGGTGCCGTCTTTCTTACCACCAACTTTTACTGTTAGACGCGCTGCCGAAGCTGGTCCTGACGCTCTGAAGACTTCATCACGATCCATCATCATCTTCACGGGACGACCGGATTTTCGTGACAAGATAAGGGCAATAGGCTCAAGATAAACCGTGGTTTTTCCTCCGAAACCACCGCCAATTTCGCTCGCGATTACTTTCAAATTTCCTAGCGGCATCGCCAACAATTTGGCCGTACTCGCACGCACGTCGAAGTGTCCCTGCGTACTGCACCACACCATAGACTGACCTTCAGTATTATAGCTTACGGTGCAGGCGTGGGGTTCTATATATCCTTGGTGTACCGTTGGCGTCACAAAATCCCGCTCAACAATGACATCTGCTTCTGCAAAACCGGCTTCCACATCACCCATTTTTAATTCATGTCTCGCCGCGATATTCGAAGGCTTCTCCGGTTGCTCAGGGTAACCTTGGGTGAACATATCTTCATGCAGCAATGGAGCATCTGCCTTCATTGCTGCGTGCAGATCCAATACGGGTGTTAGCACCTCATATTCAACATCAATCAACTCAAGTGCTTTTTCAGCGATCGCCACGGTTTTTGCTGCGATAGCAGCGATTGCATGACCGTGATAGAGCACTTTGTCTCGGGCTAACACATTGCGTCCAAGATCCAGCGAGTCGATTGCCCCTTCACCAGACTGAATCGCTTCATTGCTGACGCTGGGTAAATCATCAAATGTTGCCACGGACATCACCCCTGACATTGCTTCTGCCCTAGAGGTATCCAATTTCAGAATTTTTGCATGCGCATGTGGGCTACGCAAAATCTTGCCCCAGATCATGCCCGGTAGCGAAAGGTCCGCAGCGTAGTTTGCCTTGCCGGTGACTTTATCGTGTCCGTCCGGACGAATCGTTCGCTGGCCAATAAAATTGAATTTTTTCGCTTCACTCATTTAACTTCTCCACGCATAGTTTCGGCTGAATCCATCACAGCGCGAATGATCTTGTCATATCCAGTACACCGGCAGAGATTACCAGCGAGATAATATCGCGCTTCTTCTTCTGTCGGACTCGGATTCTCAGCTAGCAGGGCCTGTGTAGAAACGATCAAACCGGGTGTGCAAATACCGCATTGCAAAGCTGCGTGCTCGAGAAACTTTTCCTGAATCACATTAAGATTATCGGCTTCACCGACGCCCTCAATCGTGCCAACCTCAGCGCCTTCAGCCTCTACGCCCAGCACGAGACAGGAGCAGACTAAACGCCCATTCAACGTGACAGAACACGCGCCACAGTCACCTGAACCGCATCCTTCTTTTGTTCCAGTAAGGCTCAAATCATTACGCAGGACGTCGAGTAACGTGTCATGAGGCTCACATAGAAACTCCGTTTCGTCGCCGTTTATTGATGTTGTTACATGAACTTTGGTCATTACTTAACTCCCCGAGCGCGTTCTGCTGCAATTTTCGCGGCACGTTTTACCAGTACACCCACGACGTGAGTTCTATACTCTGCTGTACCGCGCCTATCAGTAATTGGTTTTGCAGCAGCAGAGGCCGCGGCCGCGGCTGCATCGAGCGCCTGCTCATCAACAGCGGTGCCAATCAGCGCTTCGGCGGCTTCGCGCACGAGCAATGCGGTTACTGCGACGGCGCCAATAGCAACCCTCGCGGCTGTGCATTTACCACTTGAATCAAGCGTGACAGAGACTCCCGCGCCGGCAACAGCGATATCCATTTCTGTCCGTGGGATAAACCGCAAATAGGCATCTGAAGTGCCTGGCGCTGGTCTCGGCATAGAAATTCGCTTCAAGAGTTCATCGCTCGCCATACAATTCTGAGCAACACCGGTGACAAAATCTTCAACAGCCACGACGCGTTCACCATTATTACCTTCGATGACACACTGCGCTCCATTAGCGATCAATGCAGGAATCGTATCCGCTGCGGGTGAGGCATTACACAGGTTACCGCCAATACTGGCGCGCCCCTGAACTTGGGTAGAACCAATTAAGTAGGCTGATTCAGACAAACCGGGATATACGGCTTTCACATCATCAAGCGTCGTGAATTCTGCACAAGACATCGCGGGTCCGAGGGACATACCACCGTCGTCCAAGGTATAACTCATCATCCCGTCAATGTGTTTAAGGTCAACAACTCTGACCGGATCCGCAGTCTGGGATTTTGTCTGGATAATCAGATCTGTTCCCCCTGCCATGACTTTCGACTTAATATCAGTCTTTTGTAAAATGCCGATTGCATCTTCAATTGACTGTGGCGCTTGGTAATCAACTACCGCCATCTGATAACTCCCAATATCTACTTGAATTAGCCTCGAGCGAGACTGCTTATCTTTCTCTTGTCCGTCAAATCAGCTGCAATTAACCATTAGTAGGCCGCGTGAAGCATTTATTCACAGGCGGTCGGGGCTGCGCATAGTATTTGGTCAGAATCGTATATATATCATGCAACGGCCCATGAGCCAAGCGACGAGGAGAAATCATCAAAGGCGATTGAATGGGCATGCCTGTGAATTTCTACAAAGGATGTATTACCATGCGGGGCAAGACATAAAGAGTATCGCTAATGGCAGCCGAAAACCGCGAAAAGTCACTACTGTCACGCGCATTTGAGCTGGTTAACAGAACCTTTGCACAGAAAAAAGCAAATGATGATAATTTCGTCACGCTTCTTTCGGTTGCGCAAGATAGTCCACAAATCCGCCTTCAACTACTCTCGATTCTTCGACACACACCCTTTCAAAGAAAATCACTCATCAACACCTGGCTAGAGGATCTTAAACTTGCCGGTGCCCCACGAGAATTGCAGAACGCTTTATCAGCACTCCTTGATGAGGATGTTGCAGATCGTGCACTCCTGCTACTACAGGAATCAAGCAGTTAGATATTGCCAGGCTGCCGCAGCAAGGCCTCCTAGTAACATGACGTAACAGGGAATAACGCTCAGCAGCATTCCCGGACCGCGACTTGCAGGATCTTTGACGTAAGCAAGCGCATAGATCACGCGACCGATGAGATAAATTGCACCTAACCCGGCTGCCCAGAATTGACCGACGTAGTAGCCAAACGCCCAAAGTGATGGAATAAACAAAACCAGCTGTTCCAGCGTATTGTAATGCACCCGATAGTGTCTCTCGAATTCTTCATTACCCGTCGTCGCTGGAGCAGAAACACCAAATTTGCCTCTGGCCATACCTACTCGCGTACCGAGCCAGACAAATTCAAATAAGGCCAGCAAAGTCACAATTGTTAACAATTCCACAGGAAACCTTTTATTGCATTGCGTTGCTGCTATTATGCTGGGGCCTTTGAGATTGTCCACAGATAAATCCACATCAGTTCCGACTAAGACCTTTCGCAACGGACGTATTTACGTAAAATAACAGACTTCACAAAGTTCGATACGCCAAACCAAATTGTTTGCAAGTCTGGACATTTAAAAGGCCTCGGCGTTTGAACCGGTGAAGCCTATCCCGCAGCCCTTAACTGAGCATCGGATGCATCGAGCCAGAATATACAGAATAGGCGCAGGTCTTATCGGATCACTGCCGCTTCCACTATTACAGCTAATTGGAACCATTGTAGGCTCCATGATTTGGCTTTTTAGCTCCAAAACCAGCGCGGTGCTCAGAACCAACATCAAGCTTGTATTTCCGGAACTAACCCCGTCCGAACAGACACTGCTTGCCAGAGCAAGCTCGATTGAAACCGGTAAGATGATTTTCGAGAATCTCTATGTTTGGACCCAAGATCATCAAAAGGTTTTGACACACATCACACAGGTGCGGGGGCTATCAAAAGCAAAAGCGGCCCTCAAAAATGGAAAGGGTTTGGTCCTGGTACTGCCGCACATCGGTAATTGGGAGGTGCTTAACCATTTGTTGGGCAAAGAATTTGCGTTAGTACATATGCACCAACCCGCTTCGAATAAAGCGATTAACGAACTCATTCAAAACTTTCGCGCGCGCACTGGAACCCGCTTCACGCCGGTGGGTACCCGAGGTATACGACAACAACTCAAGACCTTAGCTGAAGGTGCTACGATCGGGCTGATGCCTGATCAGGAACCCGACATTAATACAGGGGAATTTGCTAAATTTTTCGGCATTGACTGTCTTACGGGTGAGCTCCCTGGCAAGCTTGCGGCAAAAACGGGCGCCGCACTCATGACTGTGAGTTGCTTGCGTAGTGAATCAAAAGCGGGACAATTTACCGTTGTTTTTAATGAAATTGAGCCAGAGCAAGCTGATATTTCGATCCCCCAGCTAGTCAACTTTGCGATAGAACGGGCTGTTCGGCTCGCGCCAGCGCAATACCTATGGTCTTACAAACGCTTTCGCACCAGACCACTGGGTCAACCAGAACTTTATACAAAAAAGCAACACGCCTTCACGCGTGCCATCCATCTGGCGCTGGCGAATATAGGTTGCAGAGCTTCGAATCTGTTTCCCATAGAAGTTCTACAGAGACTCGGGGAATATTTGGGCCCTATCCGGCAATTGCTCAATACGGGTAAGGTCAGGGTCACCCGAAGAAACCTCGAACTCTGTCGTGATACCTTGGGACAGTCCCCAGAAACCATCATATCGTCGTGCACCTCCGAAGCGAGTAAAACGACACTCGAAACCGGACTGATCTGGCATTGCGATGATCAGGAATTCGACATGCATTGCCTGTCAGTTGAGGGATTGGAATATCTACCTGAACGTAACGGCACCCAAGGTGTACTGGTACTCACACCGGCACTAGGACATCGCGAGTTTCTCATGCGCTACCTAGGACGTCACTATAAGTGCGCTGACTATTATCAACCTCATAATAGGGAAGCGCTGGACCTCCTCATACGACGCCAGCGAACGGCAATGGGTATTGCCTTGCTAACTCGCTCAGGTGAAGGGGAGCAGTTACTGGCGAGCCGACTTTTAGCGGGTGATGTCGTCACTTTCTGTCCAGATCAGCAACCGAGGTTACGCGGTGGTGAATTCATACCTTTTTTTGAACAACCCGCACTCACAGACAAGACTCTGGCGAGACTCATTCGCAATACATCCCCATGTCTCGTGTTCGGCGCGGCGATTCGCGAAGGTCGCGGGTTCAGATTGCATCTCGAGAGGTGTGAACTCGATACTCAGGCAAGCGATACGAAAATCCTCACTGCAATTAACCGACATCTCGAAAAGATAATTTCTTCGTATCCAGAGCAATACCACTGGGAAGAAAAAAGATTCAACATCCGTCCTCGCGGCACTCCCAAGGTTTACTAACCATACACAGGTCAGTCAACGTTGAACTAATTACTCGATTGAAGGCACCCGTTTTTTACCTCTATGACTACATTGCGGTGGGGCAAATTGATAACAGGCATACCATTAACTTGAACCAGACTTCATCGTATTCGAATAGTATCTCAAAGAACGACAACCTATACTCGGGTTCAATTTCGGCAAAATATCGAAGCAAAGGGTAAACCCAAGAAGAGGCGCTTATGAATTGCACAGTGAAAAATTTTGAATGCCCCAACGCGAGCCCCACAATGATTTCCCGCACAGTCAAGATCCTCAGCTACGTCTCTTTTCTGTCTTTTCTAGTGATATCCTTCGCCATCAGCGCCGAAGAAAGAAGCCAACAAGCCAATTCACTTAGAGGAAAGCCACTGCTTAGCGCAGCGCCGTCCGAGGACGCCCTTACACATTTGAACATGGCACGAAAAGCCCATCATGCTTTACCAGATGATCCTGATTTACTTATCTGGTTCGGAAGACGTACGGCCTACACTGGAGACTTTCGGGGCGCTATTGAAATTTTTACTCGAGGTATTGAAACGTTTCCGAATGACCCGCGGTTTTATCGGCACCTTGGTCACCGTTATATTTCAGTCCGCGAATTCGAAAAGGCAAGTAACACGCTCGAAGTCGCCGCAAAACTAATTTCGGGAACCAAAAATGAAACGGAACCTGACGGTTTGCCCAACCCAGCGGGTATTCCAATCAGCAGCCTGCATGGCAACACATGGTATCACCTTGGCCTCGCTTATTATCTTCAGCATGATTGGGGCAACGCTCTCCGGGCCTATAATCAAGGGTTTAATGCTGCTAGAAACCCCGACAATCAGGTTTCGACTACTCACTGGCGCTACATGATACTGCGCAGAATGGGCCTGCACGCGGAAGCGAAACAAGTCTTGGAGGATATTTCCACAGACATGAAGGTCATTGAGAACACTAACTATTACAATCTTTGTCTTTTCTACAAGGGAGACATCACATTGAACGAATTGACAAAAGACCTTGACGATAATCCTGGTGGCGCCGCGATCGCCTATGGCGTTGCAAACTGGTATTACGTTGAAGGGGATACAGCGGAGGCAAAGAAGCGGCTTAAGGCGCTTACCGCGACGAATAGTTGGGCAGGTTTTGGATACATCGCTGCGGAATCTGATCTGTTTCGTTGGCCATAGTGCCTTTTTCTTATCGTTAGCAGCATAGCTTTCAAAATATTTACTAGCTTCACTAACCGTCACTTATATCTATCATTGTAGGCTCAAAAGCGTCTTAACTCTTCTCCACA
>CAJXBG010000127.1 GCA_913050215.1 uncultured Gammaproteobacteria bacterium | reverse complement strand
CTTTGGTGGACTTTGACCTCGCTTCCCTACACACTCTTGAATGTTCCGAAGTAAATCTGAACTTTCGGGGAGACCATTGCACTATTGTGGCAATCCACAACAAGTTGAGATTTCAGGTCGGAGATAAAATCAGCGTGGGTTTTAGGATAAACAAAGTAGACACAGGCGCCGCACGGTAGCGGAAGGACAGCAAATTGCAATATCGAAACCTCGGCAAACATGGTCTGGAAGTGCCGGCACTATGCTTGGGCACAATGACTTTTGGTCTTCAGGTAGAAGAAAAAACCTCGCACGAAATACTTGATCGTGCGCAGGAAATGAAACTGAGCTTTCTCGATACAGCTGACGCGTATCCTCTTGGCGGCACCCGCGAAACGATCGGTGAAACCGAAGCAATCATCGGCCGTTGGATGAACTCACGAGGTAACCGAGACAATCTCATTATTGCCACCAAGTGTTTTGCTCCAACTCACAAACGGCCCAACAATCGCGGGCTGTCCCGCAAACACATCATGGATTCGGTTGACGCCAGCCTGAAACGGTTACAAACAGACTACGTCGACCTCTATCAGTCTCACGGTTTTGATACCAGCACGCCAATCGAGGAAACATTACGCGCATTTGAGGATCTCACCCGTACGGGAAAGGTACGCTATGTCGGATGCTCGAACTACCCTGCTTGGCGCCTCGGTCAGGCGCTTTCAGCCGCCAAAGGTCTAAACATCAGCGGCTATGCCTCTGTTCAACCACGCTATAATCTCCTATATCGAGAGATCGAAACGGAACTTCTACCCCTTGCCCAAGCCGAAGGGCTTGGCGTGCTTGTTTACAACCCGCTCGCGGGTGGATTTCTCTCCGGTAAATATAAAAGTGGCCAGGCGCCTGTCGAGGGTACACGGTTTACACTGGGCACTGCTGCGGAAAGGTATCAGGCGAGATATTGGCACGACGCTCAGTTCAGCGCCGTTTCAACACTTAAGGAAGTGGCAGAATCAAAAGGACTCAACATGGTTTCGGTCGCTGTTGCATGGGTACTAAGAAACCCAGCGGTGTCATCTGCTATTATCGGCGCCAGTCGAGCCGATCAGCTTGAGGCTAATCTGGCAGCATTTGAAGTTCATTTCGATGAAGAGCTTGAACAAGCGTGCGAGGCACTCTGGTGGTCGCTACCACGAAGACCGATAGCAGAAGGCTATAGATAGGCGATATCCTGAATCCCTGAAGATGAATGCTGGGGTTAGCGCCTCGCCTAAAAACAATAACAATAACAATTACAGTGAATTTAACTCATGAACCCTGCTAGCGGTCTCACTTTCTATACTCTAATTCTGTTGCCCCTGATATATTTCGGCAATCCTGCGGTGGCGCTTCTAGTTGGTATGGCCATCACCCTTGGCCTGAACAAAACGCTGATAAGCAATGCGTCAGTGCTTGGCAAGTACAGCCTGCAGGCAGCCATCATTCTGCTCGGGCTAAAACTCAACATTGGCGATTTGTGGCGAATCAGCGCCAATTACACCCTTGCCATTTTTATATATGTCATCGCTGCGATCACAATCGGTTTAATGATTGGTCGATTGATGAAAGTTGAGCGAAACAGCAGCCTGCTGATGGCATCTGGCACCGCGATATGCGGCGGCACTACGATCGCAACACTGTCTCCTATTATCAAGGCAAGACCTGATCAAACAGGGGTCGCATTAGCTATCGTCTTTTTGTTGAATGCTGTTGCGTTATTCACATTTCCCCATGTTGGTCATTGGCTGGAAATGACGCAGGAACAATTTGGAGTTTGGGTTGCACTCGCAATTCACGACACCAGCTCTGTCGTTGCTACTGCGCAGATTTATGGCGAGGAAGCAGCCGCTGTAGCGACTACGCTGAAACTGGGAAGAACCTTGTGGCTAATACCGCTTGTGCTAATTGTCAGCTTTTGGGAACGTTCAGAGGGGGCAAAAGTTCGGCTGCCGGGGTTTATTCTCTTGTTCCTGCTTGCCTCAGTCGCAGGCTCAACGCTTCCAATGCCAGAATTTATACCATCCACGGCAGCGGCTTTGTCGAAGGCGCTTCTAGTCATCGCGCTGTTTTTTATCGGTACAGAGATATCCCGCAGCACGCTTGGTAATTTGAAAGGAAAAGTACTTGTTCAAGCCTTAGCGCTTTGGGGCATTGTCGTGCCTGCGACGCTGTTTGTGGTCGTCAAGTTCGTCGATTAATGTAGGATAGTTCATTCGAGCATAAGGTTAGGATAAACAATTCTTTCCTGTTCTCTCTGTGATTGGCTAATGTTCGCGCATGGACAGTCAACACAAAAAGCCCACCGTATTCAAAGTCGATCTAGCCAGCATGGCAGCCATCGGTTTTTTTATGTTTTATGTCGCTGCCGGCGTATATGGCGCGATCAGTTAGTTCCCCTCGGAAGCGATTGAGCTTCGCCAGAGCCACCCTTTGCTCAGATGACTTGTTGTCTCACTCATCCTGATAGCGGTTGTATTTTTTAGCGTTTCCTTTTGCCAGCGCCACGGGATACTTGGTGCCATTTTTTATCATTTTTGCTTTAGCTGCGGCAGGAATGTCGATACCAAGCTGATCCGCGATTCTGAGCAGATACCATTGGACATCTGCAATTTCGTCGGCTACTTCAGATAATTTCTTAGCATCAAGATTTCTGGACTCTTCTTCTGTTAGCCATTGAAAGTGTTCCACTAACTCCGATGCTTCAACACTGAGAGCCATTGCGAGATTCTTAGGCGAATGAAAGGTCTCCCATTCCCGCTCTGCTGTAAACCTGTTAATGATATTTGTGAGTTCACGAAACTCCGACATCCTAACTCCAACGATATTGATTAATTCGAGGATATGAGTGTAGTGTCCGGACACTTCAGAAGCTAATATTCCTGAACCTTACCCGACTGCCATAGAGGACCATTGATGAAGGCACAAACTGATTCCGACGTTTGCCCATGGGTAAGTAAATTTGCCCCGTTAGTACCAACAGCCGGTATGGTAATGGACTTGGCCTGCGGGAAAGGCAGGCACACCGGGTATTTCCTCGCAAAGGGTCACCCCGTCATTGCGCTCGACAGAGACACAACGGGCGTCACAGCTTTTGCTGACAACCCCGCATGTAAAGTCATTACGTTTGACCTTGAGGCACCCGTTCTGATTGATGCAGACCATAAAACAATGACTTATGACGCTCAGCTACCATTTTATGAACAGGAACTTGCTTGTATCGTCGTTGTTAACTATCTGTATCGACCACTATTACCCCTTCTATCCCAGTCGCTCCGCTCTGGCGGCATTCTGATCTATCAGACTTTTATGACAGGTAATGATGTCTACGGACGTCCCCGAAATCCAGATTTTTTGCTCAAACCAGGGGAGCTTTCTGAAACACTTAATAGGGATCTAGAACAAATCGACTTCTTCGAGGGATATGTTGACACGCCTAAGCCTGCCGTCATTCAGAGCTATTGTGGTCGTAAACCCTGATACCCGTTTAAACCTGAGAACCATTCACCGCATGTCAGCGACAGTGCGGCGATAGATGGAGTCATAGGTCACTATCGCCGTACTGTTACTGATCAATGAAACATCGCATCAAGCTCAATGGGAAACTTCGTACCGGTCCATCAAGTCTCGCACCAAACCACTACGCACGATGTCATCACGCACGAACTTATGAACATGCACCCGAGGTAGCCCTCTGACACGCGACACCGCATCAGCAAGTCCATTAGGCCCGCGAATATCACTCTGCTCGACATCCCCGTTCACCACAACCTGACAGCCCTCCCCTATGCGTGTCAAAAACATTTTCATCTGCGCAACCGATGTGTTCTGGGCTTCATCCAGTATCACAAAAGTATCCTCCGAAAATGTCTTGCCACGCATAAAAGCCAGCGGAGCAGCTACGATTCGACCGTGACGAAGATAATAATCAACCGCACCACTGCCCAGTCGTTCGTTTAACGTATCTCGGAAAGCTTCAATATAAACGGCAAACTTCTCGTTCACATCGCCTGGAAGAAAACCGAGTTGCTCCCCTGCTTCGACAGCGGGCCGAGTCAGAATAACCCTTTCGACCCGACCCGCTTCCAATGCGTCAGCAGCGATGGCTGCGGCACAATAGCTTTTACCGGTGCCTGCAGGGCCAATACCAAAGGTCAGACAGTTATTTTTTATCGCATTGATGTAGTTTTTCTGTGAACTTGTTTTTGCTTCAAGGGGACGTACGGATTTATTGGTGGTGTAGGCTGTTTCTACCGAAGGTGGTGGGGAATGCAGCGTATATATATCTGCACTCTGGTTTTTTGCGTGTCGTTCTTTGCGATTTGCGGATTTTTTGCTTTTCCTCCCTTCAAAATGTCTTTTACTGCGCTCTGAAAATTTGAATTGGGCTTTTTTTGTCATAGTTAACGCTTACCTGCTTTGATGAATAAAAGGGGCTTGTTATCTATTGTTGGCCATACACCAACTAATTTAGTGTGGCAGCTTTCCTGCCGTCTCCTTTTGTCAGGTGATAAAACTCACGCGTTTAAACCTTTTTCCAACTCTGATTTGAAATCAGTGTCTCTTTAGTATTGTGCCATTCTAAAAAAATCTCGCAAGTAAAAATCGATCAATCGTTGATAAATATTTCAAGCGCCCCTAACATAGGGTCAGGTTTGAATAGTTAACCGCGCTTAGAAGCGCGGTTAAAGGTGTTGCTAGCCCACGCTTGCGGTTACGGCTATCTCGACGACGAATTTCGGAGACGCCAACTTAGATTCAACACAGGCACGGGTAGGTGCCGCGTCTTTGTCTACCCAGGCATCCCACACTTCATTCATTTCATTAAACAACTGAATATCCGACAACCAGATCGTAGCCGTTAGTAAACTAGACTTATCAGTTCCCGCTTCGGCTAACAAACTATCAATACTTTTTAGAATGTCTTTGGTCTGCGTAATCGCGTCTTCACCGGCAGCATTTTGAGCAACCTGCCCCGCCGTTGTTACCACACCATTGTGTACCACCGCCTGAGACATTCGAGGGCCAGGCTTAATTCTCTTAATAGACATTGATTTCTCCTTTTACGCTTATTGATAATGACATTCGATTGACAGTTGATCGATTAAATTAACTAACATGAAGCTTTTGACCTTTACTCCCATTACCATTCTAATTTCGTCTTTATCACGAGACAGAGAACACGTAACGGGACCCCAAAGATCCGCATGCTTTTCAATTTTGAATCAAGGATTTCTGCTCGAACTATCATCTCATAGGTAAGAAAAAAGCGCGACGATTGCTATCGCCGCGCCTTCCTTATCGTGCGCTTTGATTGAGAATCTATTGCCTACGAATGCGCTGTAGTCTTCAGGCCGGCCTTTGCCATGGCTGATTCAAGCGCTTCGTTATAACAGGCACGGTTCTTCATTACCTGTGTCAAACTTCCAGCATCTGTTCGATGGAAAGTGCCACAAGCCTGTTTCGCTGCTCTCTTGATTTTGGATACCGCAAGCGAATGATCTCGTTCGGCGTTCGTAACCGTTGTCTGATAAGGCTTTTGTAGGGTATCTGTGCTCACTACGGCGGCGCCTGCGGTCGTGGCGAAAGTTGTCGTCAGTGCTACGGCAATAATTGTCTTTTTTATCATCTCAATATCCTCATATTTATGTTTAGCAGGCTCCAACCCAACATGGCCGTGAATGCCTGTAGGCAATTAGACAAGGAAACAACGAAGAAGGGTTAGCAGTATGAGACAAGCCGAAAACCTGAAACGACTAATCTTTAAGTTGAGCTTGTGACAAGTTAGATGCCAGTCAATAACTTAGGTGCATCACCTGCATATGACGAGGCCGATGAGGGTATTTACCGTCGCCAGACATATTTTCGCTTAGGGTTCAGCGCTTGTTTCAGGATAGAATTTCGATCACCTGAGCCAAACGCTCAGTTGATAAAATAGCATCTCGATACTCAGGGTGAAGGTTTCTCACAATAACATCGGTATAACCAAGTGAGCCTAATTCGTCGAATTGCCTGGCAACTGATTCAGCATCACCGATAACTAACGCTTCCGGGTTGAACCCTCTGTAACCTCTGGACGCAATCTGCTTTTTTAAAGCGTCCGCTTCGGCTGCCGATGCAGCAACAAAAATATCCCTTCGAATGGCGATGGTTTCAGGCGCCGGCTTTTGATGAATTGTAAGTGCTACCTGATAAACATCCATTTGCCTTTCAGCTTCTGCCCGCAACAGTCCTGGTCCTGCAAGCCAAACATCACCTATTCTAGCTGCACGATCAATCGCAACATCCGCTGATGCCCCTATCCAGACCTCGATGTTCTCAGGGGGTGTCGGCGATATTTGGGCATTCTCCAGTTTCCAATGGCCATCGAGCGAAACCTTCTCCCCAGCCCAAAGCGCCTGCATGACCTCAAGGGACTGTTCAAATGCTTTAGCACGATGTTTTTGTTCCGTTCCCATTGCCCTGAACGCAGCTTCGCCATATCCAAGACCGCATTGCATAATGAACTTACCGCTAGTGATACACGCTAATGTCGCAATTTGTTCCGCAGCTAAAACTGGATGCCACATCGGCAACAGAAATAACGCGCCCACATCGCGGTGGTCCCACTCTGCCATCATTCGGGCAATCATAGGAACATTTTGATAATAGGGACTACTAACAGCGTGATGATCTCCGACAAACAGGGAACTCAACCCAGCACCAGCCGCCGCAGTCGACCGAGCCAACATTTGCCTCGGGCCTTCCCGGAAGTCCTTATCAGCAAATGCGCTGGTAATCGATATACCTACTTTCAATGTACGCTGCCCCCAATCATAAAGGGTCCCACCTCTTTTTTATTTCCCCTGAAAGACTGGCGGCCGTTTTTCCGCAAACGCTTTTCTGCCTTCCTTGTAATCCTCGCTATCGAAACAGGTATCTACCAGATGCGCCACTTCACGCGAGGCCTCGGTCATGGAATATTTTTCGAATGCATCGACCGCAGCCTTGGCGGCAAACACTGTCAGAGGCGCATTAGCGGCGATTAATCTGGCATAGTCAGTCACTGCCTGTTCCAGTTCAGATGCCTCAACGACAAAATTTATCAGGCCAATCGACTTTGCCTCTTCGGCATCCATAAAACGTGCTGTGAACATGATGTCCCTTGCAACGGAAGGACCAACCAGGCGCGCAAGTTTGGCTAGCCCGGCATACTCATAACCAAGACCTAGTTTCGCGGCAGGAATACCAAAGGTAGATGCAGGCGTTGCAAACCGAACATCTGCATTCAGTGCCGTTGCCAAACCTCCGCCAATACAAAACCCATGAATCATAGCGATCAGAGGCTTGCTGAATTTCGCCAGCCAAGCATTCCCTCTTGCCGAAATCTCCTCGTAATTTCTGCGTTGCTCTGCATTGCTTCGATGTTGATCAAATTCAGATATATCAGCGCCTGATGCAAACGCTTTACCTCCAGCACCCGTCATCACGACAACCCGCACTTCGGGGTCAGCCTGATAAGCTTCGAGAACATCTCCGATGCCCTGCCACATTTCTAGGCATATGGCATTTCGCCGCTCAGGCTGATTGAACGTCAGCCAGCCAATTCCGTCTTTGACTTCTGCCAGGATTTTGGTTGTTTTCAACTCCAGGGTACTCATCTGGTTATCTGTGCCTCTTGTTTTAAATCTTGTTAGCTATTTTTTAGGGATTACCACCCCATCTGTATCACGCTGGCACTATCGAATTATTTTGCACCACGCCCGACGCGATCAACTCTCTCACTGATTGCTCATCAAGCCCGAATTCCTGCAGAATTTCCACTGTATGCTGTCCCGGGCCAGGTCCGGCGCGAACAAACTGTTCAGTTTCCGGAAACAAAGATAAATTAATCGGCGTTCTAACAAGATTTATTTTTCCCAACAATTCATGCTCTGCAGGTTTCACCATTTTGAGGTGCTGCACCTGATGATCTTCGAATGCCTCGCTTATCTTGTTTATGGGACCACAGGGAACCCCAACTGCATTAAGTTTATCAACCAACTCTGCCATCGTGAATTTTTGGCAAAGGGCATTCACTTCACGGTTCAGGCTTTCCCGGTTCTCAAATCTTGCCCGACCACTGGCATACAAAGGGTTCTCGAGCAATTTGTGAGCATCCAACGTCTGACAAAAATTGCGCCACATCTTCCCACTACTGGCGGCGAGATTCACAAATCCGTCTTTGGCCGAGTACATACCCATGGGCGCGAGGGTTGGATGGAAATTACCTTCCTGCTCCGCGATCTCCCCATCCATCGTATATCTGGAGCCTTGAAAATCAATTTTGCTCATCATCGCTTCAAGTAAAGAAGTATGAACCCATTGTCCGTCTCCCGTTTTCATTCTGTGTAACAGCGCCAACAAAATTCCCTGTCCAAGAAACATGCCCGCGCTGGTGTCGGAAACCGCAATTCCGGCGCGCATAGGACCGCCACCCGGCGCGCCAGTGACAGACATCAGTCCGCTTGAACCCTGCACAATCTGATCCACGCCGGGACGATGCTGATACGGTCCTGTTTGACCAAAACCCGAGATACTCGCAAGAATGATACCCCGATTTTCTCTTCGCAAATCCTTGTACTCTATGCCCAGACGTTGCTTGACATCACTGCGAAAATTTTCAACCACAATGTCGGCGCTAGCCACCATTTGTTTGAACAGCTTCGACCCCTTAGGGTGTTTAAGATCAAGTACCAAGCCGCGTTTGTTTCGATGCAAATTCTGTTGATCAGAGCCCTCATGCGCACCGGACAATGAATTATTTGATCCACTGGTGATGGGCGGTTCAATACGAATGACGTCCGCTCCCCAGTCGGCTAACAGACGCACAGCCGTCGGCCCGGCTCGGGCAATCGTAAGATCCAATACCCGATATCCAGAGAGCGGTCTTTCCTTTGCTGTATCAACCATCGCTATTGTTTGTCCTGAAATCTAAAAGTTAATTGCTGCGAAACATAATCCAGTGTCTGCTACTGAAGTTTCTAATCAAGCTGACTGCCAAAAACTTTTTTGACAGGGATCTCGTCAAGGTTCACGTCGTCCAGACACCTGACATTAATGGTCCAAAGTTCCGGTGCTGTTCTTGGCCGCCGGAATGGCAGAATGCCGCAAATAGGACAAAAATAGTCCTTGGCCGTCGCCGTATGCCATTGGTAAAGCGTCATATCGGAAACTGGCGTTAGCACTCTCAACTGCGATTCCTCAACCCTGAAATTCAGGGCTCCCCGCTTACGACAGATGGAACAATCACAAACGCGAACATGATCGAGTTCTAAATCGACTTCAAATTGAATGTGACCACAATGACACGCACCGTTGTATGTTTGCATTAGCAAATAAACTCATCCTTTAAGCCGCTGATACTACATGGGCAGCTGTGAGTATCGACTACTATCCCTCTTTCCTGGCACAACATCTCATCAGGATTACCCAACTGATAGACCGCTTCGAATTCCATCAACGGACCAAGTGCTGTATAACGGCGTCATGAAAATTCCAAAGCGACTAAAACCCCTCGTCGAAGACGGTTTGATTGACGAGGTTATCACTCAACTGATGAGCGGAAAAGAAGCATCTGTATTCATGGTCAGATGTGGAGCCAAAACCCGCTGCGCCAAAGTATATAAAGAAGCAACCAATAGAAGCTTCAAGAAAGCTGCCACCTATCAGGAGGGCAGAAAGGTTCGCAACAGCCGGCGCGCACGGGCGATGGAAAAGGGCTCACGATATGGTCGTCGTCAGCAAGAGGAAACCTGGCAGAACGCAGAGCTTGATGCGCTCTACAAAGTCTCTGCTGTGGGCGTACGTGTTCCCGAAACCTATGGCTGCGTTAACGGTGTACTGTTAATGGAACTTATCACCGATGAAGAGGGCTATGTTGCGCCACGGCTTGGCGATGTCTCGATGACGCCGGAACAGGCGATCGAAGATCACGGCGTGATGATGCAGTACATTGCTCGCATGTTATGCGCTGGTATTGTGCATGGCGATCTGTCTGAGTTTAATGTGCTGGTCGACCAATACGGCCCGGTGATTATTGACTTACCTCAGGCTGTCGATGCCTCATCAAATAATAACGCCGAAGAAATGTTTCATCGGGATGTGAATAAAATTCGAGACTATTACGGTTTGTTCGCCCCCGAACTACTGAGCACCCGATACGCCAGTGAGATCTGGTCCGTTTATAGCGAGGGTGGCTTGAGTCCGGAAACAATACTCACAGGCAGGTTCCAAGACGACACGGAAGAAGCAGACGTTGATGCGGTCATGGAGGAAATTAAAGCGGTGTATGCCGAGGAGCAGGAGCGACAGGCCTACCTTCGCTCCCTTGAAGAAGATCAGCCCGAGCCTTATTGATCTCTCACTCTGCTTTCGATGAGTAATTTGATCACGGGATTTTCTGACGTGATATCAACTACGCCGGAAGCAGCCTGAAAATCATCTGGTGACGTATTTGCAATCCCTGAAGAGGAAATTCGCGCAACCAGTATAACCGCATCAAAATTTGCGAGACTCATTCCCTGCATCATCCCCATGGTTTCGTCCAACGTCACCAGACGCGGTAAATCAGCCACCCGCATACGCTCAACAGCAAGTGGCATAGGCGGCCCAGCGTTGGCTTTGGCATAGACAAACACCGAGTCATTGGGATTACTTTCCACCGTGTCAGCGACTTCAACTAACAGTTGAACAGAACGAATGGGAGCAGAG
>CAJXBG010000126.1 GCA_913050215.1 uncultured Gammaproteobacteria bacterium | reverse complement strand
TCTTCAACGGCAACCACTCTGGCCACTTCAGCCTCAGCCCCCGACCCGACCTGAAAGATCATACCGACCTCGATGCTGTCAATGTCCGCCATAAACATATCCGGTGCCACAGTTCTGACCAATGAGCGCTGGGAAAAACCGTAAGCTTTTTCCGGCCCGATCTTCACTTCAAATTCGTCACCCGCAAGTTTTCCCAGAACAGCCGTCTCAAGTCCGGGCACCATCGTGCCATCACCCTCAACAAAAGCCATAGGATTGCCACCCGCGGAAGAATCGACCTCTTCTCCGAGAGGGTTCAGCAATCTGTAATCGAGTTTATAGAATCTGGGCATTAGAGGCTCCTTTCAGCGCTTGTCGAAAAATTATTACGCGCCTGTTTGATGTGTTGTTGCCATGATCCCATCTGCTGATCCCAGCTGAGTTGACGCATGTCTGGCGCGGCGGGCATTGTACCAGTCATATGACATTCTGACAGGCCGATCAGCGCCTCGATCGCATCATCTTGAGAAACATATCGATGTCGTTCGGGAATGAATTCCTGATATGCCAGTGCATCAGGCACGAGCGGCACACAGCCACAGGCAACTGCTTCAAGCACCGCAATACCCTGAAACTCGTGAATAGCGGAAGAAAGCACAACGTGGCTGTCACGTAATAAATTGAGGTAATCGCGGCGCGAGTCGAGGAAGCCAAAATGACCGAGGGCACCGGCAGCGTCCAGCATCGCGCTGATTCGTGTCATCTGAGGCGGCACTTTTCGGAATGATTGCCCGATAACATGGATAAAAATGTTTGCGCTGTCCGTCCTTGCTACAAGACCTTCAACAAGCGATTCAAGTGCATCAAGTCCTTTGTCATATTCCCATCGGTGATTCCATACAATGCGCAAGCGTCCATCCCTAGCGCCATCCCTGTCTGCATCGCCATCCTCAGCGCCAACAAAAGCTGCAAAGGTATCCTGAGAAAGTGGTACGCATTGAACCTGGGACTTCTGTTTCAATTGGTCCAGCACGCCCTCGGGCACACCATCAGGTAACCGGCCAAGTAACCCTCCCACACCGGCCAGGAAGGAATCACGATTGAACATCGAATTAAATAAAAGCAAATCTCCTGAGATAGCGGTATAGATGCTAGTAATCTGCCTTTCAACTAGCCTCTCTTGATCTACCGAACCCGCACCCGGCAATGCCGAGTTAAGCGGGTAAGCAAACTGATTCTCATGGAAATACACAATCGTAGGAATAGAACTTAATGCTGGGCACATGCCCCGAAGAGATGATAGATCCGTCATCGAGGTTGCGATGACCAAGTCATAGCCATCCTTCAATCGCTCATCAAAGGCAAAACTCAGACTGTTACCCCGAAAACGCCAACTGAAGAATCTTGGCGGAAGCGTCACAACGCAAAACGCATGTTCCCGAAGGTTATCTCTCAGGCCCTGCCACCAGTACTGGTGACTCATCGCGTCGTAAGGTGAAAGCAGCAGAATTTTCATAAGGCCAGAATATGATGTGTCGCAATAATTTTGCGCTCTATAGTACCCGTAAACCGGTTGCTTCTGTAGAATGCCCGTCTTACTTTCAGCAACCAGAGGAAGATATGGCAGGAATAGTAATTATCGGCGCCGGTCAGGGCGCGGGACAGGCTGCAGCCAGCTTAAGGCAGCAAGGTTATGAGGGTGCTGTCACTATATTGGGTGACGAAGCCTTTCCACCTTACCAACGTCCGCCTTTGTCAAAACAATATCTTTCCGGTGATTTGCCACTCGAGCGAGTTTATGTGCGTGCTGAAAAATTTTACGCAGACAAGGAGATAGACCTGCGCACTAACACTCGCGTTGCTTCCCTTGATGTCACCGCAAAAACGGTCACCACGGAATCAGGTGAGGACATTGCCTACGACAAATTAATGATTGCCACCGGCAGTCGTCCACGCAAACTCAGCATTGAAGGGTCTGACCTTGAAGGCATTCACTACCTTCGAACCATTGCTGATGTTGATGGTATCGCTGAAGCAATGAAATCAGCGAAAAACCTCGTCATTGTTGGGGGCGGATACATTGGACTTGAAGTTGCCTCGGTCGCGGCAACTGCCGGACTGACCGTTAGCGTGCTCGAAATGGAAGACCGAATTCTTCAGAGAGTCACCACGCCAGAGATGAGTGCCTTCTACCATCAACTTCACACCGGCCGTGGTGTTAACGTCATGACAAAAACAGGCGTCAGCGGATTTTCCGGCACAAGTGACGGCAAAGTCGCACAAGTGTTGTGCGGCGACACCAGCATCGAAGCAGATCTGGTTATTGTTGGCATCGGTATTATTCCAAATATTGAGCTAGCACAGGAAGCGGGCATTAGTTGTGACAACGGCATCGTTGTGAACGATCACTGTCAAACTTCCAACGCCGATGTTTATGCCATTGGCGACTGCTCGAATCACCCAAACCCCATCTTGGGTCGCCGACTCAGGCTCGAATCAGTGCCTAATGCAATGGAACAGGCCCGAGTTGCTTGCGCCAATATGTGTGGCGAAGACAAAGTCTATGCAGCGGTACCCTGGTTCTGGTCTGATCAGTATGAATTGAAACTTCAAATGGTTGGTTTTTCATCCGACGGTGATACCCAGGTGCTGAGAGGCGATCAAGACAAGAATCAATTTGCAATGTTCTACCTAAAAGATGGCGCCATCGTCGCTGTTGACGCGGTAAACAGTCCCCGGGAGTTCATGATCTGCAAACAGCTCTATGGTAAGCAGGTTGATGCCGAAAAACTTGCTGATCCAGAGGTAGATTTGAAAACGCTGCTGTAGCGCGAAATTCTGCTCACAGTAAAACCAACATCGCAACTGAACCGGGGTGCTCTGCCCCGATAACAGCCTCGCATCCTTGCCCTTTGGGAGAATGACCGATGGAATTTTCAACTCGGGAAATTACAGATGTTTACGCTGAAATTTCTCCCCATATCGTCAATACGCCGATCATTCACTCTGCAACGTTTTCAGATATCTGCCATTGCCGCACACTCTTTAAACTTGAAAACCTGCAAATGACTGGATCTTTCAAGGAACGTGGAGCCTTAAATCGACTCAATCAGCTAACGGATGACGAGCGTCAACGGGGCGTGATAGCCGCCAGCGCTGGAAACCATGCTCAAGCGGTAGCTTATCATGCCTACCGCCTGGGTATTTCAGCGAAGATTGTGATGCCGAAACAAAGCCCTTTGGTCAAAGTTCGTTCGACCGAGCATTGGGGTGCTGAGGTGATACTTGAGGGAGATACCTTTAGCGAGGCGTTCAATCATTCTCAGGCGCTGATCGAAGAGGAGAACCGCGTCTATCTCCATCCATTTGATGACATCCATGTAATTAAAGGTCAGGCAACTCTCGGCCTTGAAATCCTCGAACACCCGATGGCACAGGATTTAGATGCGATAGTAGTACCAATCGGTGGTGGTGGACTCGTGGCAGGCATCGCAACCTATGTAAAACAGATCAATCCCTCGATTAAAGTCATTGGCGTTGAAGAGGCAAGTTATAGTGCAATGAGGCAATCAAAAGATGCCGGTCAGGTCGTTTCACTGGGATCCAAACCGATGATCGCTGACGGTATCGCCGTGGGCCAAGTAGCTCAAAGAAACCTTCAATCAGTCGAGGCATACGTCGATGATATTGTCTCTGTCAGCAGTGATGAGATTGCAAACGCTATTCTTTTGATGATGGAAGTCGAAAAGGTCGTTATCGAAGGGGCAGCTGCCGCCACTCTTGCGGCACTACTGAATCATCGAATACCGCAGATACAAAGCCAGCAGTCGAACGGGAGCAATGGAAAGTCAGTGCTCTGTGTCATTTCCGGCGGCAACATTGATGTCAATTTACTGTCGCGGATCATCAACCGGGGATTGGCATTCGACGGCAGGGTCGTAAGACTTGATACAACCATTAGTGATCATCCAGGTGGGTTGGAAAAATTGCTGAGAATATTTCGGTCGTCAGGCGCAAATGTGCTTGAGGTACATCATCATCGATTTGGCAGTGAAGCGCCCATCGGGCAGATTGGGGTCTCGGTCACCGTAGAAACAAAAGACAGGGGACATATCCATGAACTCAAACAAATGCTTCTGGAAGAGGGCTTTCAAACGCTTGGAGGCACGAACCTGAGCCCCGTAAGCTAAAATGACGCTCACGGCGAGGCGAATACGCACATCAAAACGTTGTTTGATCTCGTGACATATTTTTAGCGCCAGCCCTTCACGCACACTACCTTTAAGCATCCTGTCATATAGGACTTTATTTTCGTGCGCGATTGCGTCAAAGTTGTTAGCGACTCTGAGAGTATGCAAACCTAAAAATAACAGAGCAGCTTGGCATGCAGGAAAGCGCTAAAAACTCGCGAGACAGAACATTCTGGGAAGAATGGCGATCTTTGATCTTTTTCGTCGTCGTCATGGTAATTTTTCGATCCGCCATAGCGGACTGGAACGGCGTCCCGACCGGATCAATGAAACCGACCATTCTCGAAGGAGACCGCGTCGTCGTTAACAAGGTAGCCTACGACCTCAAGGTGCCCTTCACCAGTTGGCACCTCGCAGAATGGGACAGCCCGAAGCCGGGAGAAATCGTTACCTTCTATTCGCCCGACGATGAGACGCTGCTGATAAAACGCGTCATCGGCGTACCGGGTGACACCATCAGCATGCAGGACAATCAATTGTTTGTTAACGGCAAAGCCGCAACTTACTCTCGCCTTGACGATGAAATTGTGAAACAACTTGATGATCTGCAGCGCCGTCATCACGCATTCTTTTACGAGGCTTTTGCTGATATGACCCCGCACGCAGTGATGCTCAGATCAACTTTGGGTAATGACTACGGTAGTTTTGAACCCATTAAGATACCTGAAAACAAGTACCTGATGCTGGGAGACAACAGAGACAACAGCAAAGACTTCAGGCGTATTGGGTTGGTGGACCGGTCAAGAATAACCGGGAGAGCGCACACGGTAGCCTTTTCGTACGACGAGTCCTATATTCCGCGAATGGATCGGTTTATTCGTCCTCTTGACTAGGCATCATCAGACTTTGACACAACGCCTCGCGTATCCGGTTCTTTTGGAACTTCATCAGCGCTCACCTCTGACTCTATCAAATCGATCTTTTCGAGCAAGCCCCCGTTTGAACGCCTGAAAAACCTCACCACAAAAGAGAAGATGAAGGCTACACCTATCAGCAACAACACCAGCAAGCCAGACATGATCGCAAGTACCCGGAGCACTTCGGTTTCGACATCAAAGAAATAGATGGCTAACCAGATAAATGCGACAGCAAACAAAGTGCCGGATAAAAAACGTCGAATCAAAGGATCCGTAAAAAACTTGAACAAAGGTCTTTCCACTTGGTATTTGCTTGCCGCGTAGCTTACACTCGATGGCCTGTAAAAATGACTAAATCTGAAAAATACTTTCCCTGAGCATCCATCTAAGTATGCAAGTAGGGTTAGCACCCAAGCGGCCGGTAAACCTGATACTCGCACCAGCGATTCTAAACGAACAAGAAGACTGAGGGATTTCCAATGCCACTAAATCCAATCCTAGCGGCCGTCCTGGCTCAAAGAACCGAGGTTAGCGCCCCACCAATGCACGAAGGTTCGCCAGAGGCAGCGCGGACCATGTATCGCGCAATGAATGCTGGATATACCAGAGAAGCGGTAACCCGAGTACGCGACGAGGACGCAGATGGTGTTCCAGTCAGGGTCTATCACCCAAACCCTGGCGTGGTCTTACCGGCGCTTGTTTACTTTCACGGCGGTGGTTGGGTCATTGGTGACCTCGAAACCCACGATCATATCTGTCGAAAGCTGGCGAATGCAGTCCCTTGTGTCGTTATCGCTGTCGACTACAGACTGGCTCCGGAACATCCCTTCCCTACTCCGCTGGATGATTGCTACACGGCGCTAAACTGGGTCACGAAAAAAGCGACACAACTCGGCATTATCCCCGGTAAAATAGCCGTTGGTGGTGACAGCGCTGGTGGCAATCTCAGTGCAGCGATTTCACTGAAAGCCAGAGATGAAAATGGCCCAGCCATTTGCCACCAGCTGCTCATGTATCCGGTGACCGACGCGAGTTTCGACACGCCCTCCTACGCCGATAACGCAGAAGGATATCTGCTGACAATTGATGGTATGAAATGGTTCTGGCATCACTACATCGGAGATGAAGTCGACCCCGCACAAGCATACGTTTCTCCTCTGCGGGCAAGTAACTTGTCGAACCTACCACCGACGACGGTTATCACGGCGGAATTTGACCCGCTTAGAGACGAGGGTGAATCCTTCGCCAAGCTGCTAGCGCAAGCAGGAACCTCTGTTTCTATGCGTCGCTACGATGGCATGGTTCACGGTTTCTTTGCGATGGCTGATTTGCTCGAAGCGGCGCAGGAGGTATTCGAATTCTCCGCATATCAACTCGCCGCGTCGTTTAAGACAGCTTAATCAAGCTCATGACGCGCTTTGTTGATCAAACGGATACTCGTCTCCATCACTCTGAAACAGACTTCAGAGATGATGAATTTAGTGGCTTCATCTGGGATTTTGACAATACGAGGTTAACTTTTCACAATTGCAAATTCGAACAAATACAGTTCAGGGAGCGAGCAATTGAGCTGTCAGAATTTCAGCATTGCCAATTTGTTGACTGCCGTTTTGATAGCGCCCAGATAAGGGAATGCCAGTTTGAAGATTGCCAATTTTACGAGCGTGAAACGGAACAGACTTGCAGTTTCAAATTTTCTGATTTAACGGCGACGCGATTTACCCGCTGCGACATATCGATGTGCAACTTTTCCCGATCGAAAATTTACAGGACTGAATTCATCCAATGTCAGGCCCAAGGCATAGACTGCTCTCACGCTCAGGCAGCAAACACAGTCGGCAACACCGTTGTGCTTCAGGGAGCGAAAATGCACGACTGTAACTTTGCTTACGCTGATTTTAGCGGTGCTGAGCTTGCAGAATCCGAGCTCACCAACAACCGAATGTCCCATTGCCTGCTGCACAGGGCCGATCTGTCTGGCACGCAACTGGTTGATTGCGAACTTCATGGTATTGACGCGACCGGGATTACCCTGCGAGGGGCTGACCTTCGGGGCTCGGACTTAACGGGTCTGGACGTTCGGGAGGTAGATATGACAGAAGTCATTATCAACAGTTTCCAGCAAACGATGTTGCTGGAAACGCTGGGTATGATTATCGACGATACCTGACTCAGTTACCTGACTCAGTTACCTGACTCAAATACCGCCGAAGTTTTGCTACTTAATGCTCAGCAACTCAACATCAAAGATGAGTACAGCGTTTGGCGGAATACCGCGCGTGCCGCCGGATCCGTAACCTAGCTCCGCAGGAATGAAAAGACGCGTCTTGCCACCGACCCGCATCAACTGAAGCCCTTCAGTCCAACCTGGTATCACCTGACCAAGACCAAAACTTGCCGGTGTTCCTCGCTTAACCGAGGAGTCAAATTCGGTACCGTCCAGCAGCATCCCTGTGTAATGCACTTCGACGGTATCCGCGACGCTTGGCATGCCACCGCTTCCCTCAACTTGATGCATGTACTGTAGACCCGTAGCCGTTGTTATGACGCCCGGTTTCTTCCCGTTCTCAACGAGAAAAGCTTCACCCTGTACTTTTTGCTGACTCGAAATTTGGTTTTGCATTTCTGCGCGCATTCTCTGAACTTCTTCTTGCTGGGCACGCACAGCAACAGCAACTGCGGCCTGCGCCTCTGGAGACATATCCGGCGCTGCACCTGAGAGTGAATCCGCCATGCCTCGACTCAATGCTTCGACATCGACTTCATTAGTGCCACCTTCCTTCAGCATGTTGCCAAACGAATACCCGAAGAAATAACCCATCTCCTCGGCTGTTGCCTGCCGTTCCTGATCCACAGACACCGATGGCGCGCCTTCGGCAGCTTCAGCGAGTGTATTTTGCGACACGAAGATTGTCGATATTACTAGAAGTAGTGTATGTAAGATATTGATATAAATAGTTTTATTCATAATTCCTCAAGAGTTCTACCACAGACAAATTTACAGCGCAGTATTATTACATAGATACGCGCTAACTACCGAGACAGTTCGACACCTTAATTGCGTTGTCCGATCACTTTCAACAATCCAACCCTCTAAATGAACCGTATATAGCCTTGGGCATTGTTCTCAACGAGCGCTTGCCACTACACTGCTCACGGCTGCACTGATTTTCGCAAACTTGAGACCCACGATCTCGAAACGTAACCTGTGCCCTAATTATCAAATTGCTACTATACAAACCACGTGCATTGTGGGAACTTTGACCGGTAGTGAAGTAACAAATTAGCAACGTTCATCGGGTATGATTCAACGTTGACACAACGACATTTTGATCAATATCTATACTTAAAGACTAATTATGACAAATCGATTCGATATTTTTTCAAGCGCTGCAGCTCTCCAGTTGCCCAGGTCACTTGCATTAACAGCCGCACTAGCGTTTGCAGGATCTTCAGGCACCGCGATCGCAACGGTGAGCGCAGGAAGTAAAGCTGTCACCGATGAAATAGCTGCTCTTGCCCCACTCCCTGTTCATTCAAACACGACACGTAATATCGTTGACGCCCTATCGAGTCGCCACTACGTCACCACTGAACTGAACGATTTGCTCTCTGAGCAAATTTATCAAGGGTTTCTAGAAGACCTCGATCCAAGTAAAAGCTATTTATTGGCTTCTGACATCGCCGAATTCGACAGTTTAAGGTACCGGTTAGATGACACATTGCTGCGCGGTGACCCACAGCCCGCGTTTATTATTTTTAATCGCTACCACCAGCGTGTGCTGGCGCGCTTTGAATCAATACTGGCGCAGCTAGAAAAAGGCACCGACGTTTTTGACTTTGAACGAGACGAATCTCTTGAGCTTGATCGCGAGGAAGCTCCTTGGGCGACCAGCAACGCGGAGCTTGATGACCTTTGGAGAAGGCGGCTGAAAAACGCAGTCCTGAACCTGCGTCTTGCCGACAAGGAACCGGAGAAAATCCAGGAACTGCTACAGAAGCGATATAAAAACCGACTGACACGCACTCGCCAGACCAACAGCGAAGACGTCTATCAGCTCTATATGAATGCCTTCACTCGCACTTATGATCCGCACACACAGTATTTCTCACCAAGAACTTCCGAAAACTTTAATATCAATATGAGTCTTTCGCTTGAAGGCATCGGTGCTGTGCTGCAACAGGAAGACGAATTTACCCGAGTGGTTTCTCTTGTACCGGCAGGACCCGCTGACAAGTCAAAACAGGTCTTCCCTGATGATAAAATTGTCGCGGTCGCCCAAGGCCTCGAAGGTGAAATGGTTGATGTGATCGGCTGGCGCCTCGACGAAGTGGTGCAACTCATTCGTGGGAAAAAAGACACCATCGTCAGACTTGATGTTATCCCAGCTAGTTCTACTGACAGTTCCGAATCAAAAATTGTCGAAATTGTCAGGAACACAGTGAAGCTTGAAGAGCAATCAGCGAAATCCGAGATTATTGAAGTCGAGCAGTTTGGTCATAAACGAAAGATTGGCGTCATCGATATCCCTGCCTTTTACATTGATTTTCAGGCCTTGCAGAAAGGCGAGAAAGACTTCAAGAGCACGACAAGAGACGTCAAGGTGCTACTGGCAGACCTGATGGCTGAGGGTGTCGAAGGCGTTGTAATTGATTTGCGCAACAACGGCGGTGGCTCCCTACAAGAGGCCCGAACACTCACCGGATTGTTTATCGACCGTGGACCCACGGTCCAAATTAGAAGCAAAAGTAACCGCGTAGATATCCTTAATGACAGGGATATACGGACCATCTACGACGGCCCACTTGCGGTACTTGTAAACCGCTTAAGCGCTTCAGCTTCGGAGATTTTTGCTGGCGCGATGCAAGACTACGAGCGCGGAGTCATCATTGGTAGTCAGACCTTCGGCAAAGGCACTGTGCAATCTCTTTTACCTATGAATCGTGGACAGTTAAAACTGACCCAAGCCAAGTTCTATCGGATTTCAGGTGAAAGCACACAACATAAGGGCATTATCCCGGACATCTCATTCCCCTCTAACTTTGACCTCGATTCCATCGGCGAAAGTACGCTGGATGGGCCGCTGCCTTGGGATCAGATATCCGCGACAAGCTTTCGTACAAAACAGATGATCGGCCCATTGGTTACGGAGCTAGATCGACTTCACAAAGCGCGGGTCACGGAAGACCCCGAATTCACGTATATGGCAGACGCTGCTGCCTATCGCAAGGTGAGGTCTCAGCAAACTGCCATTACGCTGAATGAAAGTAAGCGTCTTAAAGAAAAAGAAGATTCAGACACCTTCTGGCTAGCGCTAGAAAACACCAAGCGGCTTAAGCTGGGGTTGCCTGAAATAGATTCTCTCGATGAACTCCAAGGTGACAAGGAACCCGATGTCGCGGCAGTTGATGGCAGTGGTGCGACAGGCATTACGACCGATGCAGAGAGTGAAGATCTAGGAGAAGGAGATGCGGCACCTGGAGAAGTACAAGATTTGGTTGGTAACGAACTCGCCGGCGTTGTAGAAATGCCTAGCGCAACTGCCCCCCCCGCTACGCTCAAGCAGGAAAATCCTGAGAACGAAGGTGCAGAACCCGGCATTGAGGACACAACAGAGGATGAAGAACCTGATGCCTTTTTAGTTGAGACGACCAATATTCTTCTGGACCTCATTAGCCTTGGAAAGCAAACCGCCGCTGAAAAGCAGGAACAACGGCAAATATAAACAACACGCCGAGTGCAAAGTAGCGCTCGTCGT
>CAJXBG010000125.1 GCA_913050215.1 uncultured Gammaproteobacteria bacterium | reverse complement strand
CTGAAAACCTTGAACAAACAGTGACGCAGCAAATCTCCCATCCCGATACTCGACTTTCCCCAGTCGAGTGAGTGCTGCAGAACGCCGGTTGGCAAGGCTTGAGTCTACGGGCCCAACAAATTTGTCGACTGCTTCTGAGCCAACGTCACCGCCAATATCCTCAAGATAATCCAGATCGGAAACGGCACTGTAGTTCACCGTCGTTTTCCAACGGGTTCCCCACTCGCCTTCGTGGCGTAAATTCAGCAGCCAGCGGTTCTGCTTTTCAAAGTCTGGCACATCGACCGAGGAGGTATCTGTACCGCTTGATGTCTGGTCGAACAGTGCCCTCTCATCGTAGATATCGTCTCCTGCGAGTATTGCGCCGTTTATTTCGTTGTCCGAATATTCATTCTTGTATCTCAACTGACCGTCGTGGATGAACCCTCGTTTCCAGAGACTTCGAAATTGATAGGTTGCATCGTAATTGGGTGCGAGGTTGAAGTAGTAAGGGATAACAATGTCAGTGCCGCCATCACTATCGTAGCCGACGCTTGGCGACAGAAGACCGGATTGTCTCTTATCATTAATAGGAAATCTGAACCAGGGAAAGTAAAAAACGGGTACGTCTTTAATCTTTAGGGTGACATTTTTGGCGACGCCCCAACCTGCATCTGGATCCAGCTCGATGTTTTCTCCCTTCATTTTCCAGACATTACTGGTTGGATCGCATCGGGTCATTTCCCCTTGATCGATGAGAATTTTCTTGTCTGCATCCTGTACCAGTCGATTTGCGGTACCCCTGAGACTGGCCTGATGCAGCAAAAAGGTGGCGTTGTCTATCACACCGGTGCCAGCAAATAAGTTAGTCCGAGCTTTTTCTCCCGTCAGAAGCAAGCCTTCCTCTCGCATGACGAGCGGACCTTCGATACTGGTTATTTCGGTCGCCGCATCGCGGGTGATAAACGGTGCGGTGACGCGTTTTTTGCCTTGAACAACAACAACGTTACCTGAGAGAGACGTGGAGTGGTCCACCACATGTAATGCAGAGTCTGAGGTGGCAAACATTTGCGTGTCACCCTCGATGCCTTCCAAGGTAGGAGGTGCATACATGCCGTTACAGAACCAGGGAAGCTCGCTCGCATCCTCAGCACTCAAATCACTTTTGGCCACCCAGTCGATTTCCGCCGCTGACCTAATCTGTGGTTCGGCACTAGAGCTGGTTGCGCTCCAGGTGATCAGACTCGTTAACAGTACGCTTCTAGAGACCGTGGCGAGTCGTATATTTTTAAAGTGTGGCAATATGTGTTGGCGTCAATAGAGCAGGATGTTGGATAATAAAGCAATCGTAAATAGAGTTCAGTTACTTTGTCCGAGACTATTCAAGAAAGAGAGAAAGCGGAGAGGCTGTTAATGCTCAAAGGATGGGCAAAACACCTGCTTTTAGCGCGCGAAAAAACCGTTGGTGACGATTTTCAGCTGGTACCGGCGTCAGACGACGCCAGTTTTCGTAGATACTTTAGGCCTGAAGCTGCTGGCGATGAAGGTACGCTGATGAGTCTAAAGTACGTTTTTGTTGATGCGCCTCCGACGCATGAGAATAATCAGGCTTTCCTGCAAATTAAGGATTTGTTGGCCGCAGCGGGTGTGAGGGTGCCTGAAATCTATGAGTCTGACCTTGAAACAGGCTACATGATGATTGAGAACTTTGGCGATCAACTCTGTCTGGCATCGCTTGAAAAATCAGAAGATATCGAAAAAAGCGCGCTAATCCAGCGGGCAATGGCTGTAATAGCGCAGATGCAGTTAATCGCAGGTGAAGTTGTTTTGCCGGCTTATGATCGTTCACTACTCGCGTCTGAAATGAATTTGTTTGCTGAATGGTTTGTCGCCCGACAATTGAAATTGAAGCTAACAGATGAAGAAATCGCCGAAATTGAGAAGGTGAAAGGTCTTTTAATCGAATCTTCCCTCGAGCAACCGCAGGTGTTTGTGCACAGAGACTTCCACTCGCGAAATTTGATGGTGCTCAGTGACGGAGAGCTTGGAGTCATTGATTTTCAGGATGCAGTTATGGGTCCTGTGACCTACGATCTTGTATCCCTTCTGAAAGATTGTTACTTCAGATTTCCGCGAGAAGAGGTCTGCAAGCGGGTCGAAGAGTTTCGGCTAATGTTGGAGCGAGATGGAAAGCTGTCGGATATAGATAGTGATACATTTTTGAAATGGTTTGATCTGATGGGCATGCAGCGCCATCTGAAGTGTGCCGGCATCTTTTCTCGCCTGAATCTTAGAGATGGAAAGTCACGATACCTGGCCGATATACCTTTGGTGGTGGACTATATTGTGGAAACCAGCGCCTACTATCCAGAGTTAGCGGCGTTTGGTGTTTGGTTAAAGCAAAGAATCGTTCCTGTGCTAGATGATATTTTTTTAGAGGAAGTGAATTAATGGGAGCGCAAGAGGAAGGGTTGGAATTTTTGTGCACTCTAAATCAGCAGAGCATGAAAAATTGAAAGCGATGATTCTGGCGGCCGGTCTCGGTAAGCGGATGCTGCCTCTGACCAACACAGTTCCCAAACCACTGTTGCAAATTCACGGCAAGAGCCTCATCGAATATCACCTTGATGCTTTGCAGAAAGCGGGTATTACTGAATTCGTGATTAACGTGTCGCACCTGGGTAGTTTAATCGAAGAAGCGCTGGGTTCGGGTGCATCTCGCGGTATTGAAATCCGTTATTCACGGGAGCCTGTGCCTCTGGAAACTGCGGGGGGTATCTTGCATGCATTGCCGCTATTGAAAGCAGGCCAGTCAGCGAATGATGCGTTCCTTGTCGTTGCCGGTGATGTTTATACGGACTTCGATTTTTCCCGATTAATGCAAAGCGGGTGCTCAACCAACGCAAAGCTGATTATGGTGGATAATCCACCACATCATCCGCAGGGAGACTTCGCCATTGGTGCAGACGGTTGTCTGGAAAGCCAGGGTAAGTTGCTGACGTTCTCAACTATTGCGCTCTACAGGCCTGCATTTTTCGACGGCTTAAGAGAAGGGGTCGTGATGTTACGAGAGCTTTTTGATGCCAACCTTGACCAACAAACAATGGCTGCTGAGCATTTTTCTGGTCATTGGAGTGACGTCGGAACGCCCGATAGACTCGAACAACTGAATAGGGAATAGTAGCCAACTGATTGGCTGCGCGCCCAGTTTTGGGGAGAGCCGATTATATAGGGCTGAGCCAGAGAAAAATCTAAAAGACACTCGGCGTTTCTTATCGTGAAGGCGCTTGGTGAACTTTTCCGCATCCGATAATTATCGTCGATCTCAATATGCTATTTATGGATGAACACTAAATAGGTAACATACCGACGTCACAACTTCCGGTACCCAGCTTTGATGAAACCATTAATTGCGCCATCTATCCTTTCCGCGGACTTTGCAAGACTTGGTGAAGAGGTCGACGCTGTATTAGAAGCCGGCGCTGATATTGTTCACTTTGATGTCATGGACAATCATTACGTGCCTAATCTGACCATTGGACCCATGGTTTGTAAGGCGCTCCGATCTTACGGTATCGATGCACCGATTGATGTTCATCTCATGGTCAAACCGGTAGACAGGATCATCGGAGACTTTCTTGAAGCCGGTGCTAGCTACATTACATTTCATCCAGAAGCGAGTGAACACATTGATCGCTCGCTCGAGATGATTAAATCTGCCGGTTGTCAGTGCGGGCTGGTTTTTAATCCGGCAACTTCTTTGTCCTACCTCGATTATTTGATGGATAAAATCGATATGATTCTTATCATGTCGATAAATCCAGGGTTTGGTGGGCAAAAATTCATCCCATCTACCCACGAAAAATTGAAACAAGCTAGAGCCATGATCGAACAAAGCGGGCGTGATATTCGATTGGAAATCGATGGTGGTGTAAAAATTGACAATATTGCCGAGATTGCTGCATCGGGTGCTGATACCTTTGTTGCTGGTTCTGCGATTTTTGGCGCTGACGACTATCGAAATACGATCGATTTAATGAAATCAGAAATCGCCTCTCTTAATGCGGTTTGACCCTATAAGAGGGCGTGCGAGCAGGATAGGTTGCCTCGCTTGTACTTTGAGATAGTCTCTATTATCCTGCGCTACGTAAGTTTTGCGGATAGTCAGCCGAACGTCGATGGCATTGGACTATCTACTGAATGTTCTTCTGAAAAAAACAATTTATCGTTGATGAACAATTTAGCCTCTCTACAATCTGTCTACTCACTTCGCTGGCGAAGCTAGCTTCCTTTCTGTCCGGGTGTCAAACACTCGGAGGCATTGTAAACTCGCAATGCGATGACTATCCCGAAGTTTTAAATTTTGTTCGATTGCTGACTGATTCAATCGTCACCCAAATTAAGAAGTAAGACAGATGACGCCAGAAAATTTTGCTGCCATAGCGGCCGAAGGTTACAACCATATCCCCGTGACTCGCGAGCTTCTCGCGGATCTTGACACCCCGTTGTCTTGCTATGTCAAAGTGGCCAACGGCCCCTACAGCTATTTACTCGAATCAGCTGCCCAGGGAGGCGAAAAGTGGTCCAGATATTCAATGGTGGGTCTCCCTGCGAAAAAAATTCTTAAAGTCTTCGGTCATGAAATTGTGCTGGAGGAAGAAGGGGTAGAGGTAGATCGATTCGAATGCGCGGATCCTCTGGAGTATGTGGAACAGTTCCAGCTCCAGTATCGTTACCCACCGATTGAGGGTCTGCCTATTTATACCGGTGGACTGGTTGGCTATTTCGGCTATGACAGTATGCGCTACGTTGAGAAGCGACTGGCAGACAGTACGCCGCCAGATGTGATAGGTACGCCCGATATTCTCTTAATGGTTTCAAACGACGTGGTTGTGTTTGATAGCGTAAAGGGAAAGATTCATCTCATCACCCATGCTAACCCTGAGAATGCGTCGGCTTACCAGAACGCTCAAGCGCGGCTAGATGAGATGGTAGGCAAAATGCAGCGAAACATTCCTGCTGCTGTGCTGACACCGGAAAAGGGGCCAGTGGTTCATGAAGAGGACTTTGTTTCAAGCTACGGCGAAGACCAATTCACCCATGACGTTGACAGGATCAAGGACTATATTCGTGAAGGCGATGTGATGCAGGTGGTATTGTCCCAGCGAATGTCGATTCTGTTTGAGGGCGAGCCTTTAAACCTCTACAGGGCATTACGCTCGCTTAATCCATCTCCTTACATGTACTACATGCATCTTGATGATTTCCATATTGTGAGTTCATCCCCAGAGATTCTTGCCCGACTGGATAACGGCGCTGTCACCGTACGTCCGCTTGCCGGTACACGTAGAAGAGGCAGAACTGAAACTGAAGACCTCCAGCTGGAGGCGGAACTGTTAGCGGATCCGAAAGAAATAGCGGAACACCTAATGCTGATTGATCTCGGGCGGAATGATATTGGCCGGATATGTAAGGTCGGCTCAGTTGAAGTTAGCGAAATGATGACGGTTGAGCGTTATGCGCATGTCATGCATATCGCCTCGAATGTTTCAGGTGCAATAGTAGAGAATGGCTCGGCAATGGATTTGTTGCGAGCGACATTACCCGTCGGCACGCTGAGCGGTGCGCCCAAGGTGAGAGCATTAGAGATTATCGACGAGTTTGAACCGGAAAAACGTGGTATTTTCGGCGGCGCGGTGGGGTACCTGTCTTGGAATGGAAACATGGACACGGCAATTGCTATCCGTACCGCGGTTATTAAGGATCACAAACTCTATATTCAAGCGGGTGCTGGTGTCGTCGCAGACTCAGTACCAGCACTTGAATGGAAAGAAACAATGAATAAGGCCCGGTCAATTTTTCAGGCTGTTGCAATGACTGAATCAGGGCTAGGGATGAGAGACAGTAGTGAAAACCCAAGGATGTCGAACAAAGATGAAGAACGCGTTGCTGTGCCAGGAGATTCGAACGCATGATTTTGATGATTGATAACTATGACTCATTTACCTACAACATTGTGCAGTACTTGGGAGAGCTTGGGGAACAGGTTGAGGTCTATCGCAATGACGAGATCTCTCTCGATGAGATCTCTGAGTTAAATCCTGATCGAATTGTTGTATCTCCAGGCCCCTGTACGCCGAACGAAGCTGGCATCTCCATGGATGTTATTCGCAAATTTTCCGGTTTAGTTCCTATTCTAGGTGTGTGTCTTGGTCACCAGAGTATTGGCCAGGTCTTTGGTGGAAAAATTGTAAAAGCTGCAAACGTCATGCACGGCAAAACATCTCCGATGCATCACAATGGGACGGGGGTTTTCAAGGGACTGTCGAACCCGTTTACAGCGACCCGCTATCATTCGTTGGTCGTCGCGAGAGAATCATTACCCGATTGTTTGGAAGTGACTGCCTGGACAGAGCAAGAGGGGCAAATACATGAAATCATGGGGTTTAAGCATAAGCGTCTAAATGTCGAAGGTGTGCAGTTTCATCCTGAGTCTATTGTCAGCGAGCACGGACATGCTTTATTTCGAAATTTTATTGAAACAACTGACCAAGGGGAGCTGATGTGATGGATATGCCGGGAGCAATCGCAAAGGTAATTGCAGGCGAAGATCTACCTCACGAAGAGATGTTAGATGTGATGGACTTGATCATGAGCGGAGAAGCAACCGACGCGCAAATCGGCGGTTTTTTAGTCGGTCTGAGAATAAAGGGTGAAACCATCGATGAAATTCGTGCCGGTGCGACGGTGATGCGACAACTCGTCACACCGGTATCTACTCAGCGAACAAATATTGTTGACACATGTGGAACAGGAGGAAGCGGCTCTAACAAGTTTAATGTGTCTACTGCATCGGCATTTGTTGCGGCTTCGGTAGGTGTGGCGGTTGCCAAACATGGTAATAGGGGAGCCTCTTCGAAAAGCGGCAGTGCTGATGTGTTAGAAGCTGCTGGCGCCGAACTCGCATTAGAGCCTGAGCAGGTGGGTCGCTGCGTTGACACCGTAGGCGTAGGGTTTTTATTCGCGCAACGTCATCACAGTGCTATGAAGCATGCGATTGGCCCGCGCAAAGAAATGATCGTCCGCACCATATTTAACTTACTTGGGCCGCTCACGAACCCGGCGGGTGCCAAGAGACAATTGATTGGAGTGTATGATCGCCAATGGGTAAAACCTGTCGCTGAAGTGTTAAAAGCGATGGGCAGTGAGCATGTGATGGTGGTTCATTCCGAAGATGGGTTGGATGAAATCAGCATCGCTGCGCCAACATTTATTGCTGAGCTAAAGGGTGGGGAGGTCCGTGAGCATCAGGTTTCTCCCAGTGATTTTGGCATGGCAACCGGGTCCCTTGAAGGGCTGGTTATTGAAGACAGCCAGCAAAGTCTTGCTCTGGTGAAACAATCGCTCGATGGTACCCATGAAGATGCCAGTAATATCGTCGCCCTAAATGCTGGCGCGGCAATTTATGTATCTGGTATGGCAGATACGCTGGTTGAAGGTGTGAAATTAGCGCGCGAATCTATCTCCAGAGGTCTCGCAACGGCCAAGCTTGAAGAGTTTGTTGCGTTTACCAAAAGCCTGTCCGCACCCGCTGCGATAATAACCTAACGGACGATACTGATGAGTGACATAGAAGTACCGGATATTCTGAAGGAAATTATTGCAGAGAAGTGGCTTGAGTTGGAGATCTTGAAACAAGCCAAATCTCAGCATGCCTTGAAAAAAGAACTTGCAGGTATGCCAGCCTGTCGCGGATTTGCGCGTGCGTTGCAAGATCGAGTGCTGCAGAACAGGCCTGGCGTCATAGCGGAGATCAAAAAGGCATCGCCTTCTAAAGGTGTGATTCGTGCGGACTTTGATCCCGTGCAAATTGCGAGAGCTTACGAACAGTCGGGGGCTGCCTGTCTTTCAGTATTGACCGATGTGCGTTTTTTTCAGGGTAAGAACAGTTTCATGCAAAATGCGCGCAACGCGGTAAAACTGCCCGTGATTCGAAAAGATTTTATGATCGACGAATATCAGATCTACGAATCCAGAGTGCTGGGTGCCGATTGTATACTGCTGATCGCAAGTGTTTTGAGTCCTGAATTACTCGAGCGGCTCTATCATCTTGCTCGAAGCTTGGGTATGGACGTGTTGATAGAGGTTCACGATAGGGCTGAGGCTGAGATGGCGTTAGCGCTAGAACCTGAACTCCTAGGTATCAACAATCGAAATTTGAGAACCTTTGAAGTCAGTCTAAATGCCACATTTGAGTTGCTTGAAATGATTCCTTCCGGTGTCACTGTGGTGACGGAAAGTGGCATTAGCAATTCAGCAGATGTCAGGATGATGCTCGAGGCGGGGGTTAACTCTTTCCTGGTCGGTGAATCATTTATGCGAGAAGTTGACCCTGGAGAGAAGTTGAAAGCGATGTTTTTTCCAGAAGCTTAGTTTGGCTTTAACGGGTGCCGAGCACCACCATGGTTTTGCCTTTTACTTGGACGAGTCCTTGATCTTCCAGCGTCTTCAAGACCCGGCCTACCATCTCGCGAGAACAGCCAACTAGACGCCCTATTTCCTGCCGCGTAATTTTAATCTGCATGCCATCGGGGTGAGTTATGGCATCCGGCTGCTCACACAAGTCCAGCAACTGTCCGGCAACACGACCCGTGACGTCGAGGAATGCAAGGTCGCCCAATTTGCGTGTTGTCTTGCCAAGTCGGTCAACTAATTGGCTCGTGAGTTCAAACAGCATGCCAGAGTCCTGTTTGCTCAGCTCGACAAATTTGGAATAGCCTAATTCAGCAACATCGCAGTCTGTTTTTGCCTTGACCCAAGCGGTTCGCGTTCCCTCTCCAAAAAGTGCCATTTCGCCAAAGAAATCGCCTTTGTTGAGATAGGCAACAATAATTTCACGGCCAGAATCGTTTTCTATCAGCACAGTAACCGAGCCGTTGGTGATATAGTAGATTGAGTCGCTATCTTCACCCGCATAGATAATCGTACTGCCTTTGGGATAATGTCGTTTATGGGCAGCTGCAAGAAATGCTTCCATATCACCGAAGTCGATGGCTGATAGTGTCAGGCTAACCATTTTGGTGTGCTGTTTTTCCAGAAGAATAAATCTCACGTGTAGATTACGTCCAGTGCATTTCGAAAACAACAGGGTGGAGTCTAATGGGTGTTGAAAAGCCCATTAACCGGACACTATTTGGCCAAGATTTGTTTTTTAAGATGGTTTTGTTTCTTCAATTATTTTCGAGAGAGTAGATGAACCTTGTAACGCATTCGCTGGGTATAAATTTCTATTTGTTGGCGCCGCCTCAGCCGCAAGCGGATTTGGCGTTATGGGCGGATAAAATCGACCAACACTATTCAGAAACTCGGCTGGAGTTGCTCATCAAAGAATTGAGCGATGAGCTGGGTGCTCGCACGATGAGTTTTTCATCCGTGAGTTATGATCCCTTCGGCGCCAGCGCAAATTTACTGATCGCTCAACAAGTCTCAGCTCTCGCTCATCTCGACGCTAGCCACATCTCCACGCACACCTATTTTGATATTGGTAACGAGCTTCGATGGTCATCTTTTCGATTGGAATTGGAGATATCTACCTGTGGAGACGTACATCCGGTCGAGGCCTTGAACGGTCTGTTTGATAAATTGAAGCCGCACTTTGCGACAATTGATGCAAGAAGCAGGGGGGCCGGAGTTGATTCTCTTGGGCGAATATCTCTGGCGCAAGATGATCGTCGCCTCAACGAGATGGCGATAACGGGCTATCGTTCATGCGCTGAAAAAGAAGGCTATGTCATGTTAGCCTCGAATCAAAATGTGCCAGTGATTGATGCAGCGATAGCTGCGTTGGTGTCCTAGATCCAGTAGGTTGTGCGTGTCATCAGATTGGAGACCATACGCATGCCCTGTTTTATCGGCGTTGGGAAACTGGTTCCACCTGCGCTAAGCGCCATCTCTTTGTGGGCCAATTCATCGGTTCTCATCTGCCGCAAAATCTCTTGCGATTTTTTGTCCTGTTTAGGAAGCCTCTCAAGATGATCATCAAGATGTCCTGCTACCTGATCCTCTGTAGCAGCCACAAACCCAAGATTGATTTTATCGCCCAACATACCGGTAACTGCACCCATACCAAATGAAGCAAGATACCAGAAGGGGTTCAGATAGCTGACATGGCCGTCCAATTCACGAATGCGTTCTTCCGTCCAACTGAGGTGGTCAACCTCCTCAATTGCTGCGGTACGCATGTGGTTTGCGACTTCTGGTGATTTCGCCACCAGCGCCTGCGCTTGATATAAAGCCTGAGCGCAAACCTCACCACAATGGTTGACTCGCATTAATCGGACGGCTTCTGTTTTCTCTTGGTCGGAGAGAGCGTCAGTTTCTATGCTGCTGGCTGGAGATTGACGTGGAGTTTTACCTACAGCGCCAGTAACTGCGCGTAGAGCTTGATCGAATTGTGAAATAGCCTTGTCTAATGGCGTGTTCATACTATTACGTAACCTTCGAGTTTGCGGTGTTAGCCGAGAACAGTGAGTTGGCGGCCACCCATCAGGTGCATGTGAATATGGTAGACCGTCTGGCCTCCCTCCTGGTTGCAGTTCATCACCAGACGAAATCCGGATTCGTCGATGCCTTGTTCCCTTGCGAGCTTTTGCGCCGTGAGCACCAGATGCCCGGCAAGGAGTTGATCTGTTGATTCTAAGCCGTTAATTGTAGAAACATGTTTGCGTGGAATGATGAGAATATGCGTTGGCGCCTGCGGGCTAATGTCTCGAAAAGCTACAACGTGTTCATCTTGGTAGACGATATCAGCTGGAATATCTCCGGCTACAATTTTGCAAAATAGGCAATCGGTTGTCATTGTCGTCAGTCTCTTAGTGGTTCTGATAGAAGCCAGAAGTGATAAGGCCG
>CAJXBG010000124.1 GCA_913050215.1 uncultured Gammaproteobacteria bacterium | reverse complement strand
CGGTGCCACCCAACTTTGTCGTCAATGAAACCGCGGTGAGGGCTGAGGGATTGGCTGTTTCTATATCGGGCTGACCCAATAATTTGGTCATATTTTTTGCGTTGAAAGGCGAAATGGTAATTTGACCGTCAAGCTGTGGCGTTGAATTCATCTCTGTCACGTTGACGGCAACCGTTCCCTTCAACTCGCCAAGTTCGAAATCAAGTTTGCTCAGGTCTGCCGTTCCTTTGGCGGTATCTACCTCACCTGAAATCATGAGTTTAAGAAGGAGTTCGCCAATGTCAGGTAGCTTCAGGTCGTTTTCAATGTTCATGTCGACCATACCAAAACGGTTAAAAGCGTTGTTGAAAGACAAGTTGCCGTCCCCGGTTATTTTTGAACGCATACCTGAGGTGTTGTCCTCTAGGGATAACTCGAATGACATGGGCGTTAATGCAGAGTAGCTGACAGCGCCGGTCTGTAACGATTTTAGATTGATAGCGTAGTGCTCTCCGGTTGACTCGTCGATATATGTCACTGCGGCGTTTGTGATCGACATCGCACCAATATCAAGGTCCAGCGAGTTTTCGGAATCGACGACTGCATCTGCATCAGCATTCACGCTATCAGCTTCGTCAGTCTCAGTAGACAGATCGTCGGTTTCCCAATTACCCCGCCCCTGCTGATCGATCATCGCGTTCACAGTTAAGCCATCGATATTAAGGCCATCTATCGCGATGTCGCCTGTTCCTAACAACAATGGCAAGAGCTTCAGGTCAACGGCTGCTGACTTTAGCGTTGCCAAAGGCACGTCCGAACCAGCAGGACGCACGTCCACGTCTTCGATACTAATGGCGATAGGTGGCCAGTAGCGCCAGTTCAGTTCACCATTGATTTCAATCTCAAAACCGGTCTCTGTTTCAGCGGTGGCTTGGATTTTTTCTCGGTAATATTCGGGATTGTCGAGCGCAGCGACGATGCCAATAGCAATGGATGCAACGACCGCTATTATGATGATAAAAAGTAAGGTTTTTCGTGACATGACCGTGTTTCCTGCAGGGTGATTGCACATTCTAGTGACGTTTTGATGCCCTGTGTGTAAGCCGAATGTAATGGCAGCGCTGTTTTAGATGTAGCTGCAGTTACTCAGTTCATGCTTGCTTGGTGTCAGCTTTCCTTTATCGAGCTGTGTTGTTTCAACCACGCCAGCCATATCTATCGCGATATTATGCGCAGGTTGTTGGCAGACTGCTAGCGGTCAAACTCGAAAACGCCTGCTTAACCTAATCCAGATAATGCGCGTTAAGCATTCACGAAAAAGCCACGAATGATGTTGTCGAGGATGACTGTCACAAACCTACCAGTGAACGCGAGCTTAATAACAATAGCTGTGGGCTGTTCTGATCCAGTTTTTTCAAGGAACAGAGTGAACTTGCAGACGCTGATTGTTGGTGTCCGGTGAATCAGTCAAGTGATGATTCGGTGATTGGCTGTGTTCTGGTGTTTGGTCAGGCTCAGTAAAGTAGTATGACCTTCCGCCTCAGAGCGTAAGCACTTCCAATATGTGCGGTCATTCTGCGCTGAGTGCTTCCGTTTTCATTGCTGAATCTGATAGTCTTCTCGAAGTCAAAATAGGGAGCATTTCATGTCTAAAGTGGGTAGCGAGTCGAATCCGTTACGGGTTGCGATCATTGGGTCAGGACCGGCGGGATTTTACACAGTGAGCAATTTTCTGAAGCAAACGGATTTAACCGTTGAAATGGATATGTTCGAGCGGTTACCGACACCTTTTGGTTTGGTGCGTGCCGGCGTTGCACCGGATCACCAAAAGTACAAAACTGTGACCCGGGCCTATAATAAGAGTGCTCAGCATTCCTCTTTCAGGTTTTTTGGCAACGTGGAATATGGCACGGATATCACCCTGGAAGATCTAAAAGATCACTATCACCAAATCATGTTTGCCACCGGCGCGCCATCAGACCGGAACTTGGGTATCCCCGGAGAAGAGCTGACCGGCAGCCATTCCGCGACTGATTTCGTCGCATGGTACAACGGCCATCCAGATTGCACCGATTTTAAGTTTGACCTGTCGCAGGAAAGTGTGGCGGTGATTGGGTTGGGTAATGTTGCGATTGATGTTGCGCGAATCCTTTGCAAAACAGATGCGGAACTCGCCAGCACTGACATGGCTGATTATGCCTTGGATGCCCTGCGCGAGAGCAATGTCAAAAATGTTTATGTACTGGGTCGTCGCGGACCCGCGCAAGCGGCGTTCACACCTCCTGAGATTAAAGAGATGGGTGAGCTTGAAGATGCGGATGTTTTTGTGCCTGTTGACGAAGCGACACTAGATCCTGCCAGTCAGGCAGAGCTTGATGCTTCCGGTGATAAAAATGTGAAGAAAAACGTCGCGGTTATCGAGGAGTTCTCCCAGCGCACGGAGCGAGACAACAGCAGACACCTGACCATTCGTTTTTTGGTTTCTCCCACTGAACTTATCGGCGAAAATGGCGCTGTCTCTGCGATCAAAATCGTGAAGAACGAAGCCTATGCAGATGAAAACGGCGGCGTGAAAGCGCGGGCAACAGATCAGGAAGAGATAATCCCCGTGGGTATGGTGTTTAGGTCGGTAGGCTACCGAGGTGCGCCCGTGGCCGAAGTGCCTTTTGACGATTACAACGGCACTATTCAGAACACCGAAGGCAGAATCACTGACGATGACAAGAATCCATTGACCGGTATGTATGTTGCGGGCTGGATTAAAAGAGGTCCAACCGGTGTGATTGGTACGAATAAAACTGATGCCCAGGAAACGGTAAACCATATGGCCGAGGACGCGAGAGCGGGGGCTGTATTTGAACCCACGAAATCAGCCGAAGATGTGGTGTCATTGCTGTCAGCCAGAAAACCTGATGTCATTACCTATAGCGACTGGAACAAGATTGATGAGCATGAACTGAGTAATGGGGCGGCGAGCGATCGTCCCCGGGTGAAGCTCACGAATATCGAGGACATGCTAGCGGTACTCAACTAGCATGGTCCTCGTGACACTTTAATCCTTTTAGCCATTAAAAAGATGCACCGCCCCTTGCAAGGAGGGGTAAAGTGCTGCCCTTGTAGCGTTTAGCAAGTGATATTGCATTGAAGAGTTGATGGTTAACTCCTGTCAGTGGCAAACTAGCACGACGTTAGAAATTCATAGGCTAGCGCGAGCGGCAAACAATTCCGTTTTTAATAACTAAGCAATTTAACCCTGAAAGAGAGGCAAGAATGACGATACAAGTCGGAGATAAAATACCCCAGGCAACAATGAAAGTGATGGGCGAAAAGGGACCACAGGACATGACGACAGACGACCTGTTCGCAGGTAAAAAAGTTGTTCTTTTTGCACTGCCCGGGGCGTTCACACCAACCTGTAGCGCAGCGCATTTGCCCGGTTATGTCGCCAACGCAGATAAGATTAAAGCCAAAGGCGTCGATTCTGTTGTGTGTTTGTCTGTTAACGACGCATTTGTGATGTCCGCGTGGGGCGCAGATAAAAACGCAGAAGAACTGATTATGCTCGCCGATGGTAACGGAGATTTCACCAGTGCTGTCGGTTTGGAAATGGATGGCTCAGCCTTTGGTCTTGGTAAGCGTTCGCAGCGTTATGCGATGATTGCTGAAGATGGTGTGGTTACGGCCCTAAACGTTGAAGCACCGGGTGCGTTTGAAGTCAGTGCTGCCGACGCCATTATGGCGCTTCTTTGAGCCCAGCACTTGTTTGAGCTTGGCAATCTGAAAAATATTGATTAGATCGCGGGAGCAGCAACCAATGTGAAGGTTGTTGTTCCCATTCAATGTCTCGATCACACAAAGCGACTTGTCAGAATTTTTTTGCTGGAGTCTCTGAATCCAAATGAACAAGCACGTGTTAATCAGGCTTCTTGCGACATGGCTAACCACCTTCGTGTGTTTGCCAGTTTCAGCTGCCGAGCCAGACTTAAAAGTTTTTGACCAGCTGCTCGAAAAGTATGTTGCACCCGGTGAAAGACAAGGGCTGACAGTTAATCTGGTTGACTACCCAGGTTTGTCCAGCGATCCGCGGTTTGCCTTATTGGTTGAGCAAATCAGAGCGTTTGATGTAAACGAGCTCACTTCCGATGATGAAAAGCTGGCGTTTTATATCAATGCGTACAATATTCTGACGATACAGTTAATCTTGGATAACTGGCCGATTAAAAGCATTCGTGACATCGGTGGGCTCTTTAAGGGGCCTTGGGACTATGTCATGTTGGAAAATGCTGACGGCAAACTAACCCTAGATGATATTGAGCATAAAATCATACGTCCCCTAGGCGATCCAAGAATCCATTTTGCGGTTAACTGCGCTTCCTTAAGTTGTCCGGATCTACCCATGGCATCCTTCAAATCTGCCACCGTTCGACAACAACTTGAAGAAGGTGCGCTCAGGTTCTTTCAGCACGAGGGCAAGGGTGCCTACCTGAAGGGAAACACGCTTCATGTGACCAAGTTGCTCGACTGGTATGGTGAAGACTTTGATGCAGGTGGTGGCATTGAAGTTTTTTTGAGGCAGTATGTTCCTGGCGTTGCGTTCAAGAAAGTTGATGCCGATATCGACTACAGTTGGTTGCTCAATACTCAATAAAAGCACCTCGAAAATCTGGGTTTGCTTCGAGAGAGGCAGAAACGCCTGCTTACATCCCCACAATATTAGCCTGCTACAGTAGCCCTCTACAGTAGCTTAGACTCCGCAGCCAGCGGCTGGTTAAACGATGATTTCTTTTTCAGTGGATACCTCTTCTGCCAGTGCTGCATGGACAGATGATTTGGAGCCAGTTTTAGTGGTCACGCGGTGACCTGCGCAACCGTATCTGGGTTATCATGCGTCTATACAATTCGAATGGAGCGGAACAATGGTAGTCAGCAAAGAAATTCATCTGGTCAAGCGTCCCGAGGGTATGCCGGTTAATAGTGATTTCGCGATGGTAGAAGCGACCTTGAACGCGCCAGCCGATGGTGAAGTACTTGTGCGAAATATTTACATGTCTGTTGATCCGGCAATGAGACCAGCAATGACAAATGGCCAGACAAAGCTCGACAGAGCGATGGAAGGCAGTGCTATTGGTCAAGTTGCTGCGTCCAACCACCCTGACTTCCCGGAGGGTAGCTATGTGTTACATCGGGCGGGTTTCAGGGAATACCATTTGAGCGATGGTAAGGATCTTTCAGTGATTGTGCCTGAAGGCGAATCGTTGACGACGCATTTGCATGTGCTTGGTATGACAGGACTGACCGCTTACGGCGGTATGCTTGTCACCGGTGAGCTGAAAGAAAATGAAAATGTCTTTGTTTCTGCCGCAGCCGGTGCGGTTGGCTCGGTCGCGGTACAGATTGCAAAAATCAAAAACTGCCGAACGATTGGCAGTTGTGGTTCCGATGAGAAGGTAGATTATTTAACCAACGAATTGGGTCTCGACGGCGCCTTTAATTATAAAACTCAATCAATAGCGCGCTCGTTGCATGAGCTGTTGCCTGAGGGCATTGATGTGTATTTTGAAAATGTCGGCGGCGCTCATCTAGATGCGGCGATGGGGCAGATGCGAGCGCTGGGCCGAGTGCCTGTGTGTGGCATGATTTCAGCATACAACACAAAAGGCGCGCGTTCCGAAGGTGTCACCACGCTGTCTAACATGATCTATAACCGTGTCACCATGAAGGGTTTTGTCGTGTATGAGTTTTTTGATATGAGAGACCAATTCCTTGCGGATATGCGTCAGTGGATTGCAGAAGGAAAGATGAAGTATCAGGAAACGATTATGCAGGGTGTCGAAAATGCGCCGAATGCCATGATAGGGCTGTTGCAGGGTGAGAACTCTGGCAAAATGCTAGTGCAAATTGGTCCAGAAACAGAGTAGGTAGTAAACGTGACGATTGGAACCTGGGAACCCGGTAGTAACAAAAATACGGAAGTCGTTGAGCACGCGAAGTTAATAGAGCTGCTTGAATGCTTTCGGGCCGCTGATCCTGAAAAACTGTCAGACGCCATGTCTGACGCTCAGGTGCGGGATAACGCAGGTTTAATGCGCCTTGACGCAGCCAGTTGGTGCAACACTGAATTGTTGGCGGATGATGAGCTAGACCCACTGGTCCGGTTCTTTACACTCGCCGAAATGCAGCTTTCCGGTTGGGATGCGGGGGTCAGGTCTCCCGTGGTTTATCTTGTGAAAGAGATGAAAAAACGTGGACTGTTCACTGCGGATTGCCGTAAATGGATAAAAAAGAACACGGATAATCGCTATTTACCTAATGGTAGTGCCCTCTAAAATCCTTATAATGCGGCCCACAGGATGGTGCTGGGTTGATAGGCTTTCCGTCAGGTTGAAAAACCTTGTGCTAAAACTTAAAAAATGAGGCAACGATGACTTCTTCAAGAGTGGCTGATATTTCCCGGGATACCCTGGAAACTCAAATTCAGGTTTCGATCAATCTCGATGGTACCGGACAAAGAGCGTTTGACACAGGGCTGCCTTTTCTTGAGCACATGCTTGATCAGATCGCCAGACATGGTCTGATTGATCTGCAGGTCAAGGCTAATGGTGACCTTGAGATTGATGCACACCACACGGTGGAAGATATTGGCATTACATTGGGACAAGCCATTGCCAAAGCCGTCGGAGACAAAAAAGGCATCACCCGTTATGGCCATTCCTACGTGCCTTTGGACGAAGCGCTTTCAAGGGTAGTCATCGACTTTTCTGGTAGGCCTGAGCTCGAGTTCCATGTGGGTTTTAAGCGCGCGCAGGTGGGAGGTTTTGACGTTGATTTGTTCCATGAGTTTTTTCAGGGATTGGTGAATCACGCCAATATATCCTTGCACATCGATTGTCTGCGAGGTGAAAACGCGCACCACCAAGTCGAAACTGTTTTCAAGGCATTCGGACGAGCCTTGCGCATGGCGCTAACGCTTGACCCTCGCATGGCCGATGTAGTGCCATCGACAAAAGGAACTTTGTAAGTGCAGATTATTCCAGCGATTGATTTTAAAGATGGCAAGGTTGTTAATTTAAAGCAGGGCCGTCTTGATGAACTGACGGCCTATTCAGAAGACCCTGTTGGCATGGCAGATAAGTGGGTAGAGCAGGGTGCGGAACGGCTGCATCTAGTGGATCTCGATGGGGCTTTTAACGGCTTCCCGGTAAACCATGACGCCATTGCAACGATTGCCAAAAATCATCCTTCGCTGACCATTCAGTTGGGTGGGGGCATCAGAAGTGCAGAAGTGATCGAAAATTATCTGAACGCCGGTGTAGATCAACTCATCATCGGTACCAAGGCTGTGCAAAGCCCGGAATTTGTTGGCGAGATGTGTAGACAGTTTCCAGGTCACATCATGGTGGGGCTCGATGGATTGCACGGCATGGTTGCGATTAATGGCTGGAAAGAAGTGACCGAAATCTCAGTCAAATCGCTGGCGTCCCTTTTCGAAGTCGACGGTATCGAAGGGATTGTGTTCACCGATATTGGTAAAGACGGCATGATGGGGGGCATTAATCTTCAATCAACCAAAGAGTTAGCAGACGGCATATCTGTGCCTGTTATTGCATCTGGCGGCGTGAACGATATCAAAGATGTGGAAGCGCTGCTGGAGCTTGAAGCACGCGTTGATGGCGGGATTGTGGGTGTCATCACCGGGCGGGCCATATACGAAGGTACGCTTGATCTGGCCGAGGCTATTGCATTAACCCGGGCAAAACGCGAATCCTGAAGGCCAATAAGGACTGCAAAATTGCAGCCCCAAGGACGAGGTTGCGCATGATTATCAGCGCTTAGCCTTTTGGCGCATCCTTTCCCTTCGCCAGAATATTAATCCCTTTCAGCAAAGTGAGGGCTTCGTTAAGTTGATAGTCCGTCACCGAAAGGTCTGTCGCTTCATCCTCGTCACCTGCTTTGACTTTCGGGATGTCATCACCGTTTTCCAGATGCCCAGCCAAGTCCTTTTCCTTAATTCTGAAGGGGTTTGACTTAAGTTTCGTGACTGTCGAACGTTCTACCCGGATATCCGGCACGATGCCTTCCGCCTGTATCGATCTGCCGTTCGGTGTAAAGTAGAGCGCTGTTGTTAGTTTTATGGCGATTTCACTACTTAGCGGTAAGACTGTTTGTACCGAGCCCTTACCGAAGGTGCTCATACCCATGATGACTGCGCGTTTGTGATCCTGAAGCGCGCCAGCAACAATTTCTGAGGCGGAAGCCGTGCCTTCATTAACCAGCACGATCAACGGTATACCCTCGGTTTGATCAGGGGTTGAAGCGTTGTAGCGTTGCTCTGATTGAGACAATCGGCCTTCGGTATAAACGATTAAACCGTCGTTGATGAAAACGTCTGAGACCTCAACGGCTGTCTGCAGTAAACCACCTGGATTGTTTCTTAGATCTAGCACCAGTCCAGATAGTTCTCCTTCTTCGGTGAGTTTTTCCAGCGAGCGCCTGACCTCTCGCCCGGTGGCACTTTGAAACTGGGCTATTCGTATATAGCCAAAACCATCTTCCAATATCCGTTCTCGAACACTGGCCACCTGAATGATCTGTCGGGTCAGGGTGATTTCCAGTGGTTGAGATTCACCTTCCCGAGCGATGGAAAGTACCACGTCGCTGCCAGGTTCGCCGCGCATGGCTTCAATCGTTTCATCTAATGACATGCCTTTAACGATTAACTCGTCAATCTGAATTATCACGTCTCCAGATTCGATGCCTGCTTTTTCGGCAGGTGTATCGTCCATGGGGGAGATGACCGTGATGAACCCGCGGTCCATGCCAACCTCCAAGCCGACGCCGCCATAATTTCCGGTCGTGGTTTCCTGCAGGTCTGAAAAGGTACTTTTATCGAGATAAGCTGAATGCGGGTCAAGTTGTGAAAGCAAACCTTTAATCGCGTTTTCAAGTAGGGTGCGGTCATCGATTTCTTCGACGTAAGCATTACTGATCCGGTCAAATGCTTCAGCAAAAACCCGAAGCTCGTTCAGTGGAAGGCGTGGCGGTAGTGCTGTTTCAGCGGCAGCTTCTGCTGTAGCTGCTAGCTCTGCTGTAGCCGTGGGTTCTGCTGCTGGTGCTGCGGGCTCGGTTGGTTCTATTGCAGGCTCGGTTGATTCCGCTGCCGGCGCTTGCGTTTCTGGCTCGCTTGCTTCCATGCCCAGCGCTGGCTGATGCGCGGCCAGACCAAAGATTAAGAGAAATGCCGGGAGAGAAAATTTCATAGTCTTGCTACCTTTTTACTTCCTAGAAGTATTTTTTACGCTGCGCCACGTTTTCTGGTTTTACACCATTGTTGCGGGTTGGCTGCTTTTCCTGCATTCCGAATGCCGAAGTAAAGACCTGATTCCAGTTGACCACCGGTGTCGCCAACAGTGGCAATGATTTCTCCAGCGGTCACTGAATCACCTGTCTCGCGGTAAAGTGCCGCATTGTGGCCGTATAATGACATGTAGCCCTCGCCATGACTAATAATCACGAGTAATCCAAATCCGCGAAGCCAGTCGGAAAAGACAACTCGGCCATGGTGAACCGCATGCACCGGGTCGCCGCTTTTTGCCGCGATCATCACGCCATCCCATTTGAGCTTACCATCACCTCTGCGACTGCCGTACCGATTTTTGATCTTGCCTGCAACTGGCATCAACAGGTTGCCCCGGCGACTGGCAAATGCAGCGCTATCGATTTGCGCGGGCAGGTTGACGGTGCCGGCAGCAATTCGCGTGAGTAGTTGTTCTAGGCGTTTTTGATCGTCAATTTTATTCTGCAGTTGTCTACCGTTGCGGCTGAGTTCTAGGTTCAGGGACTTGATTGTGGTCTGACGGCCCTGCTGTTCCGCTTCAAGGCGTGACCGCTGATTAGTCAGAGATTGTCTGCTGAGGGCCATGTTAGCGCTCTGGCGTTCAAGCTTTTCTGTCACACTCGCCAGTTTATCCAGAGTTTGGTTGTAGTCTTGAATTCGCTCCGACCTTGCCTCGCTCATATAAGCATAATAGTTAAGCATCCTGGACAGCTTGTTAGGATCTTCTTGATTGAGCAGTACTTTCAAGTAAGGCTGTTGACCTAATTGATATGAGGCTCTTAACTGGGATTTGAGCTGCGATTGCTGTTCGACCCGTTGAACCGTCAAATCTTTTTGCTGCGTGCTGTATTGATTAATTTTCCTTCTTCCGACTTTTAGCTCTTTTTCAAGAACATCAATTTTTTTGATGGTGTGGTTAATTGCTTTTTCATTTTTTTCCAGTTCTGTCTCTAACGCAGAACGGGTCCCTTTGGTCGCGTCAATCATCCGCTTGAATTTCAAGATCTCTGATTCAAGCGTTTCAAGCGCCTGTTTGATCTCCTCTGGACTTTTTGTAGGCGCTGAGGTGTCTTCAGCATTGACCGGCAGACTGAGAGTGAGGACGCTGAACAACATCGTGGTCAGCACCATTGTGCCTGTCGCCCAATGAAGCGCATCTTTAACAGAACGCACTAAATGCAAAGTCGGCTACTCCTGACTGTCACGATTTTGTTCATTCATCATCGACCTTAGCACCGCTGCGAATCAGGGAATGACCTGTCATCTCGGACGGCTGTGGCAGCTGCATGATTGATAATAATGTCGGCGTAACGTCCGCAAGGGTGCCTTTCAGCTTGTCATCAAACGCACTATCCGAGGTGCCCACATAGATGAGAGGAACCAGTTCTGAGGTATGCGCCGTATGCGCCTGACCTGTTTCATGATCGCTCATTTGTTCAACATTGCCGTGGTCTGCTGTGATCAGGCAATGGCCGTTTGCAGCCTCAATGGCGTTCGTTATGCGTAGCAGACAATCGTCGACACACTGCACTGCCTTGATGGCGGCGCTGAGATTGCCAGTGTGGCCCACCATGTCGCCGTTGGCGTAATTGCAGACGATGACATCGAATTTTCCGGATTCAATGGCACCGACTAATTTATCGGTTAGTTCAGGTGCACTCATTTCAGGCTGCAGGTCATAGGTTGCCACGGCAGGTGACTGGACGAGCACACGCTCTTCACCTTCAACGAGCGCTTCCTTGCCGCCCGAGAAGAAGAAAGTCACATGTGCATACTTCTCGGTTTCGGCGATGCGCAGTTGCGATTTATTCAGATGTGCAAGGTATTCACCCAGGGTATTGGTCAGCGCTTCTGGTTCAAAAGCGCAAGGGCAATCGATGTCTGCGGCGTATTGAGTTAGACAAACGAAGCTTGCAAGTTGTGGGA
>CAJXBG010000123.1 GCA_913050215.1 uncultured Gammaproteobacteria bacterium | reverse complement strand
ATCGCTTTTGCCCTGCAACGCCAGGACATTGGCTAAGCGCATCCACAACAGATAGCCTGAGGGTGACCGGGAGATGCAACCCCGTAGCTCTGCCTCAGCTTCACTGTACATCCCAACAATGACTTGAGCAGTGGCTAAAATTGCAGATCCTTTGGTCAAAATTGCATCGCCTTTGGCTAAATTTGTAATCTCTTTTGTATGAGCACGCGCATGGTCAATCACTTGCTGTGATTTTCCGTTAGCGATAAGTGCTTGGTACAAGGTTGAAACAGAGCGTCCTTGCGTCAGTTCGTTAACACGTTCGGCCAACTGGAGTGCCAGTATTCGATTGCCGAGTACCCGATGCACGCGCGATCCTCGATAGAGGTTATAAACACTATCCTCGTCGAGAATCATGGCGCGATCACAATGGTGCAGCGCTTCTCTTTTAAGGTCTTCGTCGCTAATATCACAGTCGAAAGAGGCCAGCAGTATCGCCAAAATACCATTAGCCAGATTTGCATGGGCTTCAGCGCAATCCTCATCTCGCTGAACCGCCAATCTGCCAATGCGTAGCCATTCTTGAGCCTCTTGATCAGTGCGCACTGAGAGTCCCATGGATCTCGCCGTAAGACCCCAGGCGTCGAGTTGATCCTCAGGCACATCTTTAAGACGTTCTCTTTCAAATTGATCAAAGCTCAACGCGACAGCAATAGCGATGTTACCAGCGAGTTTGTCTATCAATATCGAGGTATCAGCACCGTCAAACTGGTAGGTTCGTGCCCACAATTGGCGGCGTCCTCTGGCTTCCGATATGACGACAGACGCGCGGATTCCTCCGTCAAGAAGCTGGAGATCACCCGTTAATAGATAGTCAGCGTGAAATTGCTCTCCGATCTCCCGATTACCAAGAGCGTTAACAGATAGAGCTTGTGTCACATGAAAGGGTAGGGTGGAACTCCATCTGCCGATATCCGACGGGAGTTTTCTCGCGTAAAACTGTGCTTGTTTGTTATCAGAGGGACAATCGAAAGTGCTGAGAAACAGTAATGGAATACGCGTTCTCGTTGCAATGGCGCTGTCCAAGGTCATATGCCGCTCCTAGTCTCTCAGATAACTGCGTAAGAGTTTTAAATAGCACACTTACGTGTAGAGAACTTATCAATAGCACACTTACTTGCTGCTGGTCAAAAAGAAGCCAAATTTATAGTAACGATGGATCGCATTGACAATGTGCCACGCTCAGCAGACTTGAATATGAATTGCCACAAATGACAACAACTGGCGCCAACTAAACTTTAGTTTAGTCATTTTAAACCATCGCCCAATTGCTCATATTTTAACCAACCTATAGTTTCAAGGTTGCTACGAGAGGGCAAAAAATGGTCAGTGACGTAACAATAGAACAACTTGTAGACCTAATTAAGCACAATGATAGAGAAGCGGAACAACTATTCTGTCGGCGCTACTTTAAGTCGACGCATTCAACGATAAAGGCGCTGGTTCGAGAGCATTCGATAGCTGAGGATCTAACGCAGGAAACTATGTTGACGGTACTTTTAAAATTACGTAACGGGAAAGTGAACCAACCGGAACTTCTAGGTGGCTACGTTAACCGAACTGCCCAGTATATCGTCATTGGGTGGTATCGTCGGAAATCTAATCAATCACACATATCAATCGACGAGGTCCCTTTATATGACTTCAGTCGAGCGGCTGAGGATTTAATTTTTGATCGGGAGCGTCAGAAGATAGTCGCTCGTATGCTAGCGTCAATGCGGGTAGCGAGAGATCGTGAGATCCTCATTCGCCACTACATTGAGGGCGAAGATAAATCGAAGCTTTGTAAAGCAAATAATCTATCAAGCCTGCATTTTGACCGAGTCATCCATCGCGCCCGAAGTCGTTGCCGCAGTATTGCAGAAAAACAAAGCAGTCATCAAATGGTCGCCTTGCTCGAGGGGATGTAGTCGCATGGGTTGCATGGTCTGTCGCGAGTAACGCATGGCGGGCGTTCAGAAGCAATAGATGACGCTGACGACGCGTTTAAGGACCGGACCAAGACGGCCCAGCATGATACAAAGATACACAGATATTTTGCGCGGGAAAGTGTGAATAGGAAGTTGCACCAATTTCCACACGAAAATTCAGCACGTCTAAATATTAAAGTTCCTCAATATTTAGACTCTGTTTGATCTCGCAGATTTGAAGTACGGCAGGTGTGCTATCAGACTTCGCCGACGTCTTCTGCTTGAAACCCTTTGTCTGTTTCTGATAGATCGAAATCAACCTTAGCGCCCTGTTTTAGCGTGCGATAACCTTCGCCGCGTATTGAACGGAAGTGGACAAAGACATCTTCGCCATCCTCTCGCTCAATAAAACCGAACCCTTTGGCATCATTAAACCACTTGACCGTACCCAACTGTCTTTCGGCCATAGTCAACCCCTCTTTTTTATTTTTATATAAAGGTTCGATAGATTAAGACAGAAATACTCAGGCCTGTCCAGTGCCGACCTTTACAAAAAAAAGTAAAAAAATGGTTTTGCTGAATTTTTGGGTGTCTTTTATAACGCCGCCACTTTTGTTTTCTGGGCTTCCAGTTGCTCAATAGCTGAATTGAGGTCAACAACCTTGTCTTTCTCTTTCTGAACAACGGCTTCCGGCGCTTTGGCGACAAAGCTGGGGTTGTTGATTTTACCCTCTGCGCGAGCACGATCCTTAATCTTCTTCTCTATTTCCTTGTTCAGCCGGGCAAGCTCGGCGTCTTTGTCAATCAGGCCGCTTAGAGGCACGAGAACCTGCATGTCGCCAACCAGATGTGTGGCAGAAGCAGGTGGTTCTGCATCAGCCTCAAGCCAATCCAATCGCTCGGGCTTTACCAAGAATTCGAGTAAGGATCTGTTGGCTTCCAATCGCGCTTTGTCACTATCGCTACCTTTATAAAAGATGACGGGTATCGGTTTGCCAAAAGATATGTCCATTTCACCTCGAATATTACGGGTGCCGGTAACGATAGCCTTAAGCCACGCAATATCATTTTCCGCTTCCGTGTCCATGAGCGCCTCTGAGGCCTCAGGGTAAGAAGAGAGAACAATCGTGTCACCGTTGCCTCGAATCGTCGAGGGCACTTGCTGCCATAATTCTTCAGTGATAAATGGTATGAAAGGATGGGCGAGCCGTAACGTCTCTTCGAGCGTCGAAATGAGGGTAAACCTCGTGCCAGCTTTTTGCGCGGCGGTAGCATCTTCACCGTTTAGCACGGGTTTGCTCAGCTCAAGATACCAGTCGCAGAGCTGGTCCCATACAAATTCGTAGATCGCTTTAGCCGCTAAATCAAATCGATAGGTTTCCATCGCAAGATCAACAGCCTCAACTGTTTTCTGAAACTCCGAGACGATCCACCGATCAACCACGCTTTGTTCCCGGGATTGTCCTTCAGCGAAAGGTTCAATCGATTCGTCTGTTGTATTCATAAATACGAAGTTGGCAGCGTTCCAGAGTTTGTTACAAAAGTTTCGGTATCCTTCCACGCGGTTCATGTCAAAACGGATACCTCGTGCACTGGAGGCGATTGAGTAAAATGTAAATCGAAGCGGGTCACTGCCGTAGGCTTTAATACCCTCGGGGTATTCCTTGCGCGTTGCTTTCTCTATCTGTGCAGCTTTTTTTGGCTGTAGTAAGTGCCCCGTTCGCTTGGTGACCAAATCCTCGAGGCTAATGCCGTCGATGATGTCCATGGGGTCGAGTCCATTCCCCTTTGATTTGGACATCTTCTGGCCATCAGCATCAGTGACCAGCCCGTGAATATAAACTTTTTTGAATGGCACTTCGTCGATATATTTCAGCGTCATCATGATCATCCTGGAAACCCAGAAACTGATGATGTCGTGACCGGTAACCATCAGGTCAGTCGAATGATAAGTCTCGAGTGCCTCTGTTTTTTCCGGCCATCCCAGAGTGGCAAATGTCCAGAGCGCTGATGAGAACCAGGTGTCTAGTACATCTTCATCGCGGGTGAGTGTCTGATCGGCAGTCAGTCCATACTTTAGTCGGACAGCCTGCTCGTCGTGTCCAACATAGACTTGGCCATCATCGGCATACCATGCTGGGATCTGATGCCCCCACCATTGCTGGCGACTAATGCACCAATCCTGAATATCTCTCATCCAAGCGAAATAGGTGTTTTCAGCGTTTTTTGGGGTGAATTGGATGCTGCCGTTCTCTACCGCCTCAATAGCCGGATCGGCAAGGGGCTGAATTTTCACATACCACTGGTCACTAAGATAAGGCTCAATGACAACGCCAGATTTCTCACCCCGTGGCACAGCCATCATATGATCTTCTACTTTATCAAGCAGTCCAAGGCTGTCCAAATCCGCTGTTATGCGTTTGCGCGCTTCATATCTGTCCAGCCCCTGATAGGCTTGAGGCACTTCTCCGTTAAGGGTGGCGTCGTCATTGAATAGGTTGATAACCGGCAGTTCATGACGCTTACCCATGTCGTAGTCGTTAAAGTCATGTCCTGGCGTGATTTTCACGCACCCGGTGCCAAACGCCTGGTCAACATAGCGATCGGCGATAATGGGTATTCGGCGGTCGGTGAGTGGTAGGCTTATTTCCTGACCAACAAGATGTTTATAACGCTCATCGTCTGGGTGAACGGCCACGGCGGTATCACCCAACATGGTTTCTGGCCGGGTTGTGGCAACAGTAAGAAAAGTCTGCGGGTTTTCCGCCAGCGGATATTTGAAATGCCAAAGGTTACCTTTTTCTTCTTCGGACTCGACTTCGAGATCTGAAATAGAGGTTCTTAGTTCCGGGTCCCAATTAACCAATCGCTTCCCACGATAGATAAGGCCTTCGTCATACAGCGTCTCAAATACTGTGAGTACAGCTTCGCACATGCCCTCGTCCATGGTGAACCTTTCGGTACTCCAGTCGAGAGACGCGCCAAGCCTACGTAGCTGTTTAGAAATCGTGCCGCCAGACTGCTCTTTCCACTGCCAGGCACGTTCTATAAATTTCTCCCGACCTAATTCCGAGGCCTTAACTCCCTCTGCAGCGAGTTGCTCTGTCACAATTATTTGGGTGGAGATGCCGGCGTGATCGGTACCCATCTGCCAGAGCGTCTTGTCTCCCTTCATGCGTCTGTGGCGAATAACGGAATCCACGAGGCTATGTTGAAAACCATGGCCCATATGCAAAGTGCCAGTCACATTAGGTGGTGGAATCATGATGCAAAACGGTGTGCTACCAGAATCCGTCTCGGCGTCACGGGGAGAAAAATAGTCGTTCTCTTCCCATTTCTGGTACCAGCTTTGTTCAATTTCCTGTGGTTGGTATTTCTTCATTTCTGGCTCTTTTCTACTGCGTTTGAGTCAGAATCCAGTCAACCCCGGGCGCCTGCAGGTCTCAGATTCCAATGTACATTCAGTGATTTAAACGAACCTGCGATTATACACACAGGTCAATTGTCCGAAGAAATAAAAATTAACATTCGAGCGGTCTTATCGGACAATAATGAGCCGATACCGATCTCGTCAAAAACGGTGTTAACATAATCAGCATGAAATCAGCGAAACCCTTACTCCAGATCACCAGCTACTATGTCTTTCTTGCCCTGCTGGCTGGTTTGCTGGTTCACTTTTTTCCTGCGCTCACTCAGTACAGCCCAATTGGTGGGACAGAGAATCTAAGTACGGGTATTGGCGAGTTCGTGAGTGGCAAGGCAAAGCCTATCAATGTGGATTCCTTCAATCAGATGATCAGCCTCGCAATCTCCCTGATTGGGTTATTGTTATTGATGGAGCCTGTTGCCTGGATCTATATGGGTGCCCGCCGACGCAAGGGGCGGGAACAGTCGTTTGTGTTAACGGTTCTGCTGCTGCCCGTGGTTGTCGCTGGTATCGTGATTATTGTGCAGAATTCTCTGGCCTTGGCGTTTAGCCTGGCGGGCATTGTTGCCGCGGTGCGGTTTAGACTCACGCTTGATGACTCGCTTGATGCTATTTTTATCTTTCTCGCCATTGGTGCTGGCCTAGCGGCAGGGATATCTGCTTTGGAAATTGCAGCAGTGGTGACCATCTTTTTTAATTATATTATGTTGCTTTTCTGGGAGCTGGATTATGCTGATGAAGTCTCAGTGAATCGCTGGTTTACCAGAACATGGATGCATAATGATTCAGTTGATGAAGTTTCTCTCAACGACAGCGAGTCGGAGCAGTCAGCCAATAACCCAACAGGTGAGACCCACGCCGATAATGTCACTAAAGATGGTAATCAGCAGGACGCTCTGCGCTAGCTTGATTCTGCTGGTGCTCGGGTGCCGTGTTGACGAAAATGTCCAGCAGTGGCAACTACCCGCAGAGATTGATGAATTGTCCGGATTGGCCATTGGTCCGGATGACACCGTCTATTTGCATGATGATGAGGTGGCGGCTGTCTACAGATTGTCATTAGACAGCGGTGACGTGTCGACAATTTTCCGGGTTGAACAGCCAGTGATCGAAGGCGATTTTGAAGGTATTGCGCAAACTGCGACGCACATCTTTCTAATCACCAGTCAGGGAGAATTGTTCCGAGTTCCGAGAGAATCAAACATGTCTGAGGCAATTGTGTCTGCGGATGTTTTTGACACGGGTCTCTCAGGGATATGCGAAGTCGAGGGTCTGCATGCGCTTGAAAACCACTTGTATATCGCCTGCAAGAAAGCCTATTTAAAGGCCGACAAGGGGACTTTGCTGCTGATCGAATATAGCTTGGCGTCTTACAGTATTACTCAGGAACTTCGCCTTGATCTGAGAGACGTTTCCCTAAAAAAATTTAACACTTCGGCTATTTGGTTGGACACAGAAAGGATTGTTTTGCTCTCTGCGCGGCAGCGCAAAATCATTGAGCTAACCTGGTCGGGAGAACTCTTGCGCCAATTTAAACTCGATAAAAGTCGTCATCCACAACCCGAGGGATTGGTTATAGCCAACGGGCGTTTTATTATCGCTGATGAAGGCGGTGGCAATGGTGGCAGAGTTGCTATCTATCATGGTTGGCCGACCCATTGAGAATCTCGCGCTAAATCTCTCGACAGGCGTTGACGATATTTTTTGTCCAGGTTTTGTCCTTCTCGAAATGAGCAAATGACGCTTTGGTATATCGAAGCGCCCTTCTAATGCCGCTTCTGGATAGTTCAGGGTCTGAGGTGACCATCGCCAAAATCTCTTCCTTGGCCCCCAGAATCTGTTCCCTAGCGCCTTGCAGTGCGGTCTGTTCCTGACAATGACCGCGGAACAAGCGTGTGAGTACGGTACTAATTTTAAATTGGGGCGGCGGCGCTGAATAACTGGTGTTTACCAGGCCAGAGGCATCAAAATCATAGATGATAGGTGCATAGTGGTTTTCGCCGCTCAGTAACTTCGCGTTGTGGCAGCACTCGCCGGGATCAGGCGACCTCAGCAGAGAATAATCTGTGTTTCCCACAAAGTATTGAAATTGTTCCAGAAGGGCTGTTTGGTGCGGATCAAGGTTGCTGTATCGAGGAAGTTTGGCGGGTTGATCGAGTCCTTTGCCATTGCGTTTTGCTACACGCTTTTTATGTTCGACGAAAAACGCGGGTCTCTCTTTTAGGGTCTTGTCTGCCGTTTTGTAGGTAACATCAACCCATCGAACCCGATAGCTTAGCGGAGTCAAAGCGTTTAACATTTTGTACGCCAGATATTCGGTTCGCAGATAATCGTAATAGGAACTGTTCTTTTTGCACAGTACAACCAGTTTCAAATCGCCTTCTTTGTGGAAGACAGTCTGTTTCCGTGCGGGTGATTTTTTGAAGTCTACTTTGAGTGGAGAGAATCTACAGGTATCTCTTCTTAGTCGATTGTTACCGCGTACGGTCAACTCAATAGGCAGCTGATGCTGATCGATCGTGAGAACGCCTGGGTATTTGTTCTCTTTTTTTCGCTCCGTTTCGAGGAGCAAAAAATCAGCCTGAATTTCAACTTTAAGCGGCGCATCTTGATCAAACAGGCTGGCTTGAAGGCCTAGCGATAAACTCGTAGATACGGTCAGAAGTATTGATGCCAAAAATTTATGCATGTTTTGCCTCGGGAATCATGCGGCTGTGCCTGTGCGAGCCAAGTCCCGAATAGCTGTCCGTTTCCGTGAACCATGTCTGGGCACAAAATAGTTGATCTTTTTCGATCGGCTCGAGCTGGCGTCTCCATTCCCCGTCCTCACCCAACAGCCAGGATTGTCTTTGATCCAGCAGGTTAGCTTTCATGATTTGTTCGAGCACCTGTTTTCTAACGGTTGCTTCCAATAAGGGCACCATGATTTCGACCCTGTCATCCAGATTCCTCTCCATCAGATCCGCTGATGCAAGATAGATATCGGCGCTTTCACTCGACATCTCTTTGCCGTTGGCGAAGCAATAGATACGGGAATGTTCTAGAAAGCGGCCAACGATGCTTTTGACTTTAATACGGCTGCTCATGTCGGGGACGCCTGGACGCAGGCTACAGTGTCTTCTAACCACAAGTTCAATGTCTACGCCTGCCTCTGAGGCGTCATAAAGTCTTTTGATCAGGTCTGGGTCGGTCAGGGAATTTACCTTCAGCCATATCTGTGCACGTTCCCCTTTTTGAGCGTTTTCTATCTCCCTGTCGATGCAACGATATAACTGTTCGCGAAGTTGAAATGGCGCCATGGTCAGTACCTCGGGCGCGACAAATGACTCGCTGCTGATGTAATTGATCACTCGATTTGCGTCCCGGCACAGGGGTTCGTTGTTGGTAAAAAATGACAGGTCGGTGTAGGTTTTTGCATTATCAGGGTGATAGTTGCCAGTGCTAAAGTGACTGTAGATAGCGAGCTTATCTGCCTCCTGTCGGGTGATCACGGTGAGTTTGCAATGTATCTTCAGGCCGATAATACCGTAGAGAATTTGTGCTCCCGCGTCTTCTAGGCGTTTCGCCATCGCAACGTTGGATTGCTCGTTATCACGTGCTTCGAGCTCTATCACTGCAACGACGGTTTTCCCCCTTTTGGCTGCCTCGACGAGTGCGTTGACAATTGGCGAGTCGTCGCTGGTGCGATAAAGCGTTTGTTTAATTGAAAGCACTTTTTCGTCAACCGCCGCTTGCTCGAGAAATCGAACAACGACATCAAAACTTTCGAAGGGTGAATGGACTAGCAGGTCTTTCTCCTTAATCGCTTTAAAACAATCATTGCCGTGATCTAACATTCTTTGGGGGTATCTGGGGCGGTGGGGTGGGAATGCCAGCGCGGGAAATCGATTATTATCTATCAGGTCTGAAATCTGCGATAACCCAGGCATTGCTTCGATAATAAAAGATCGGGAGCCGACAGAACGACGCTGAAATTCCAGCATCTCAAGTTCCTTGTCGCCAATCAGTCCAAGATGACGGCTGATAAAACGCAGATTTGATTCAGACAACTCATGAACCTTGAGTCGGATGACATTCGCCTTGTGACGTTTACGTAATCCGGATTCAACGATTGACCTTAAGTCAGCAGAGCGTTCCTTCTTGGCCAGATCATTGTCTCGGAGTATCTGGAATGTGCCACTGCTCCGTATCGTGACGTTCGGCAGCAGCAGGTCGCTCATTTCTTGAAGTACGTCCTCGAGTGCAACATAGCGGGTGTTCTTATCCATCACGGAGATAAAACGTGGCAGGTTGGCCGGCACCGGAATTAAAATGTGTGAATCTACTAGCTGAAGAATGACGCACATGCCGCCACTGGGGATATAAGGGAATGGATGTTCCTCATCCAACGTAAAGGGCGTGAGTACAGGCAGTATTTGTATTTGAAAGTAACTGGTTAACCACGCTGCTTCCTCGTTTGTAAGGTCGGCGGGCTCCGTCATTGAGATGCCGATGGCCTGCAGTTCGGTCTTCTGAGATTGCCATATCGTCTCCTGCATTTTCATTAAACTATCAGCGCGCACCTCAATTGCATTCAGTTGCTGTTCAGGTGTTAATCCATCAATACTCGAGACAAGAACGCGTCGGCTAACCAGACGGCTTAGTTTGGCGACGCGTACCGTGTAAAACTGATCCAGTACCGCTACGGAGATTGCGAGGAAGCGTACTCTTTCAAATAGCGGAACCCCGGGATTGTCAGCCTCTTCCACGATCCTTTGAATAAATTGGATATCGGATATCTCGCGGTTAAGGTATTGCGCGTCAGATTTTACGGTATGGTCAGGCTTGGCAGGCGAGGGGATCTGAGGCGTTGATTTTGTTTTGGGAGAGGGGCGGAGTTTGCGCCACAGCTTATGAATAATTTCTGACATATCTTCCTATTCTTCTACCTGCTGACGATCGTTTTCATCGATTGCGGAAAGTGTCGCCAGATACGCAGGCTTACCACTATCTTCAGCTGGTATCGTCACTGTTGTCCCGCGATGAATGGCGTAATATTTATCACCTTCAATAACCAGTGATGCGCGTCCTCCGGTGTAAGCACGGCTCAGCCCAACATCAGCCTGAATGACCCTTCTGCCCAGCCTTGGAACTATCCGGGAGGGGGTTGGTGTATGTGCGATCACAATGGTGTCTACATCGTAGTAAGCTAGCATGTTTTTTAGAGGTTCGAGTTCTACTTCCGCGGGGTTTAACGCGAGACCGCGGTACCAGAGAGGCCCCCCATTGCCGACTATCGTGTCTTCATCAAAGGTTCTGAGATAACGCCGCACCCTGGTATTTATTTCTTTTAGTGGCAGTGGCGTCTGATGAGGGGAAAGTCCACCGTGTACAAACAGAGTCCGATTTATTTTGATCGCGGTGTTGTGGCTTTTGATCCACTCGAAGAATTCGCCTCTGGGTGCCCACAATCGTCGGTGTTCAACGTAGCCGAGGGGGTAGATTTTTTCCAGAGCGGGTCTTCTCGATTCGCCGACGAGAGCTGCCTCAGGATGATTGTTGTCCAAGTATTCGATCATGCTGGTGATATAGTCTTTTTGCCGTTTTGCTGATTTTTTGTTGGCCAAAATAGTGAACTCACCCGGATGCACATAACGCAGATCTCCGTCGACATTCATAATCTCGTGGTTACCAATTAAAGCGTGAACGTAGCCTTTTTCTCTTCGGGCCTGTTTTTGCAATTTTTTCATGTGTTGCATGATTTTCAGTGAATCTGGCCCGCGGTCTGGCAGGTCTCCCATCTGCACAAGATGCGTCTTGCCACCCGCCCAGTTGAGCCGTGCGTCGATAAGACCGCTGTCTCTCAGGATAGTCAGGTATTGCTCGTAATCTCCGTGAATATCACCAATAGCGACCACACGGTCGACATTTCGCCAAACATCTTTTCCCCAGGCAGGCCCTGCAGCTGTTGTAACAAAAAGAAACAGGATGAGCGGCGCAATAATGTAAGGTTTTGTTCGCTGACTTTTCATCGATATGACAATTCGAAGACG
>CAJXBG010000122.1 GCA_913050215.1 uncultured Gammaproteobacteria bacterium | reverse complement strand
GTTGTTGAATTTTAATCTGCAAGAATATTAGAGAATCCCGCTATTAGCCGCGGTTAGCGCACGCAGGAAGTTTCGTCCCCAGATCTTGCCAACATCTTCTTCGGAATAGCCTCGTTGCAACAAACCAACGGTAACGTTGAGCGCATCACTCGACTCATTAAAAGATTTCATTCCACCTCCGTGGTTGAAATCGGTTCCAATACCGACATGATCTATACCGATTCTCGCCACAAGATAATCGATGTGATCAATAAGGCTGTCCATTTTACCTGGTCCCAGCAAACGGCTGACTTCATCCGTAAAGGCTATTTTTTCTTCTGGATCTTTAATTTCCCAGTACAGCTCAAATGGATACAGGTAGGTTTCGGGCAGTTTCGCGTTTACTCTTGCGACTCGAATTGCTTCAATCAGCTGCCTGTCTGCCGTGTCATAAAGATAACCTCGAAAAGGCGTGACATGCACCACGCCACCATTCTCACCTATCAGATCAATCTCTTCATCGGACAAATTCCGACTAACATCACAAAGCGCTCTGACGTTGGAGTGACTCGCAATCACCGGGGCACTGCTAATGTCGAGTGCTTGCAACGTTGCGTTTTTCGATAATTGACAAACATCCAACAAGCCACCCAGACGATTGATCCGCCTTATCGCCTGACGACCGAGAGTCGACAACCCACCATGTTCCTCTACAACTTCATGTTTTCCCGTGTCGGCACTAAAGTCGGGCCTAGATGAGTCAGCACAATCATTGTGGCCAATATGCGTCAGCGCAAATACGCGGCAACCCGCCTCGTAATACTGATCCAGACCGGCAATATCCTTGCCAATTATCTGAGTATTTTGAAAACCTAAAATGAGTGAACGCTTTCCCTCGACTTTAGCAGCCTCGACTTCTTCCGCGGAATGAGAAAGAACCAAGTTGTTACTCGCATCTGCAACAAGCGCCTTCGCGGCGTCCAGTTTACGGTCTGCTCGTCGTCTCGCTTTTTGATATCCGGGCTCGTTGCGCGGGAGGGGGCCAGACGCAACAGCCATAACTACAGCATCCACGCCGCCGGCCTGCATTTTATCTGGCGCTACCTTAGAGCGACCGTCGGCGCCGACATACGCCGATTCTCGACCCGATATCTCGATGTCGGCATGCGCATCGATGACGATAGTACTGGCGTGGATGCGCTTTGCTCGAACAAGCGCTTGATCAGTAGCGGGGGTTTCGACTGTCGGCATAGATAGCTCTCTCCTTATATCAAAATGCAAAGATTTTGCTTTTCGAAGAGATCTATTCTAGCTGGTATGAAGATCAGCGGTAAACGATGAATACCACTTTAGCTGCATTAAACACTGAGTGTTTAACCACCGGTGCTTTCGTTTCCACCATCGCTTCCCACGGCAGCCTTTTGTCGCGACGGCTCACCAAAGCTGAATTCCATGACGGTCAGCGCGAGTCCTATGGACAATAAAATAAACACAAACACCGCAACATATAACAAATTTTCAGCAATCATTATTGGTTCATCCTGTTGGCTAGGCTCGATAATTTGAAATAAATACCGAAGGCGAGAATGGACGGCACCCAGATGGCGGTAAACAACCCTTCTGTTTGGTAACCCTCGAACCAAAGCAGACCTGAGACTGCGAAAGACACTGCTACAGCAAGCAGGATGAATAAGTCGGACAATTTGAACATGTTTTCTTCCTTAAAGGATAAGTGATATTTAGCCGGTTGATGGTCCGGATGATCCCTGCTAGTTTTGATGAAACCCTACCGCCGCAGACAACAACCCGGCGATCGTCACGGAGGCTGGAATACGCATACCAACAACGCCAAAGACATCGATCATCGACGGTACTACTCCAAGAATTCCAAGCGGCAGCCACAGAAAGAATGGAGCCGCGATCGCAACGCCAAACCAACCAGCGATGAGAAAAAATCGACGATTTCCAACTGTGTCATTATTGTGAGCAGAGGCGGAAGCGCGTGCTCTAACGATATCTATCTGTTCTTTCATTTTACTCCGCAGTTTTTCGCGTTAAATTGACATGCGCGCTTATTGACATGCCACAAAAGATATACGACGGCGGTCGACCGACGGTTCACAATGTATTGACCCTGACAGCCAATACGCTTGAGTGAGTGCTGGGCTGGCTTAACCTGCACACGCACCGATCTTCGGCAAAATAGAATCACTAACGGCGGAGAAAGATCTGAAATGGTATTTTAAGGTTTGCGCTGTGGGTATTTCTCAAACGTAACGCTCCCATCACTGCGAGCGACGAGATCTAGCTACTGTTTAAAAACAGCAATCGTTGGAGGTTAAGACGGTTTTGCTGTCTTATTGCGACCACCTGTTTATTCGTGGTCCGTTCGCACTTGCAGCATCAGCATGCCATCTAGGTCTTCGGACAGCGCAAACTCAATAGGACGACAACAGACCTGGCAATCCTCCACATAATCCGTACCTGCCTCACCCGGATCGATCAAGACACCAATTGACTCTCCGCAATACGGGCATTGAATCTCTCGTTCTTCAAGTACGGACATTCCGCTAACCCACTAGACTCATGACACCATTAACCGCCATGACTGCTAGCACTATTGAACCTAACATAAACAAGCCAAACCTTGGCAGCACAGGATTAACGGTTGATTGAACGATGCTGTGTATTACTCGGAGGACGACATAACCCCAAGCAAGATAAAGGTTCAATCCCTCTCCAAGGCCAGCGATCGCGAGCACTAACGCGCAGGCGTAGAATATCGTAGGCTGCTCTAACAGGTGGTTATAGTTATCCGCTTTCCATTGGATTTCCTTCGGCAACTGCGCGGCGAGTTGGTCAGTCCGTTGAGCGGCTTCAGGTCCGAGGTTGGCCGCAGAAATCGCCGGTAGGCGGATCGCAATCATCCAAACCATTTGCACTAGCGTCCAGATAACGAGACATAATATTGGTAATAATATCGGTGAATAAGAAAGCAACGGTTCCATGATGTTCCCTCTGAATTTTAAGTGTGTCAGAAGATGCTATGTGACACCTTGCTCGTATGCAAGATGGCCTGATGACATGTACCAATTTAATTCAGAGTGCCTTGATCCGGGATAAAGAACACGCACTCAGGGGTGGGGACTGATCGATTGGATAAAAATCGTGCCGGGCTTAGTCGGTGCAAAACCGCCGCCGTCCAAGTCCGGCTTCTAAGACGCCTGCGCTAGCCGCACTGAATCTCGGAGATCTTTTTCAAACTGGTAGGGATAATCGTTCGGGCCGAGTCCCTTCAGCAGATCGAAACCGAGCTTTTGAAAGTAAGAAACAGAAACACCTTCGGCCTTCATCAAAACTGACTCGAGTTGATTGTCGGCTGCCCAACCAAACCCCAACTGCATTAGCTGCTTGCCGATCCCGTGGCCACGAATAATAGGCAATACAAACAGTCCATGCAGTAAGCCTTTCGTGGGTGCGAAACTTAGATCCACCGCTGAAACGCCCAGAATGTCGTTACCACGCACGCAAACAAAGAGGTCAAAGTGATCAAAATCTACTAAGTCATATTGCATGACTGGCACTGCACGACGTTTCAGCCGGTTTGGCAAGGGCCAATTCATTACCGCCAATTTAATCAGTCTATTTATCGCATCAAGATCTGATGGGCGCGCGCGTCGATATTTTGCAGATAATTTATACATGGTCCTTCTACGCTGGCAATCAGACCTTGGATTCAAAAGCAGCGACAACGGGGAGGTGGCTATGGCCCAATGCTCGCGGGAGTAACCCCGCAGGCATTGATGCTCAGGCGTCGAAAAAATTAACAACAATCAGCCCAAGATGTCAGAAATTTTTACAAACCATTGATTCCTCAGTCATTTTTTAGTTGGTACGAATATTGCTTTTTCTATTGTTCACACTTTAAGGATTAGTTTTTCAATGAGTAATATCAAAAAAGCAATTGTATTTTTGGCTGGGATTTCGCTGTACGCGTCGGCACATGCCGTGCCTGTTTTCTATTCCGGCACAGGTAATTATTACGAATACGTATCAGACAGCGTGCTCAGCACTGAAGCTCAGGCAGCTGCCGCCGCCAACAGTTATTTGGGGACGACAGGTTACCTAGCAACGATATTGGACGCCGGCGAGAATACTTTCATCACCAATTTGATCAGCGGCCCCGCATGGATCGGGTTAAGCGACGCTGCGGTTGAAGGTGAATGGCGATGGGTTGATGGACCGGAAGCCGGCGACTTGGCTGTGTACACCAACTGGTCTGCAGGGGAGCCGAACGACTATATAAGCGGGGAAGACTATACACAAATCAGAACAAACGGTACGTGGAATGATCACGGTCTACCGCACTTCCCCACTTATCGCCATGGCTACGTCGTGGAGTATTCTCCAGTCCCCGCTCCGACAACACTGGCCCTGCTCGGTATGGGCTTAGCTGGTTTTGGTTTCATCCGCCGGAAACGCCTGACGCAAGATTAAGCCTTCGCATCGATGTTGAGCACCTTCAGCGTTCAAAATATCATCAAGTAGAGCGGCCCCCTCGGGGGTCGCCGTACTTGATACTAAATCGACGTCGATGTTGAGCATGCGAAAGCACTCAGACTGCGCTGAGCACTCGCGCAAGATCAGGGCTAGTCATTTTTTAGCCAAACTCGACCCAGTATCATTGCTGCAACGACAGTCCACCAACCCACATTAATGGGGTTTGAAAACAAACTGAACGAAGGTTGTCCAGTCGCGCCCCAGGCCTCAATAAACCGCAGTGCATTAGGGTTTTCCGTACCAATCATCTGCAAAGATAGCGCTGCAGATTCAAGGTTAAGCGTCATATTACTGCCTATCATTAACCCATTAAATATGACGCCGATGGCAAAAAGGGTGACGAGAATTTTTGCAACTAAGCTGCCTCCTTCGGCGGCAGTCTGGTTTGCCGCCCTAAAAGCCACCCAGACCATGAAAAACACTGCCGCAGTATATATGGCATTACTGATCATAAAACTCGTCAAAACTGACCAAACTTCGAATTCACTCATTTTGCTTGCTCCTAATTGATGTCAGGTCAGAATAAGGTGGCGATACAAAAGCGGTCAATAATAGTTCGATTCTCGCATGAAACGGGCGCGACATGACTGGATAAGGATGTCATCAGGCTGTTCGACTGACACACTGCCCGGTATCTTATTTTAACAATCCGGCAAGCAACTTTGGCGCCTTCGCAAAGCCGATAACGGCGGCTGGCCGAAGGGCCGACTGGAGCGGATAGGGTAATGTATGAATACCCCCGTGAACTCGAACTCTTCCGGGTGCTGGTATCTCAGCACTTAACCAATCCTGGACGGCAAGCAAAGCGTTTAAACATTTAGACTGCTCTGGGCTGAAAGTCTGAACCTGCATCGCTGCCGCACCGCCGAACGCCGCATCAAACACAGGGTGGTCCAGCGAGCGTGTTTTTGTGATCGCCGCGGTATTCGCGGACACGCGCAAGGGGTCGACATTGTCAGCGTGAATCTGTCCGTGCGTGGCCCAAGCCTCCGCCATGATTATTTTGCACAAATATTGTGCAGCCTGGTAACTCGCACCTTGAATACTCACAACGCTACGAATTGTCGAACGCTCTCCGAATTGCGCAACGCCACCCATTTTACCGAGCACACCAAACGTATCGAGCAGACCCTCCCATTTGGGTCGCTGTGCCAAGCGCTGTTCTAGTAGGACTTTATCACCGGCCTGCAGCTCTGATGGCGTCGTGGGCGAGACTAACATCGTGACGCTTGCCATCAGTTCAGAAGGCATGGCATTGATGATCGCATTCATCACACCTGTTAATCGTAACTCACGGGCTTGCCCTGGCGCATAGGCATACAAACAAATGTCACATGCAGAGCCCGCAGAGAACGCAATAATGGTCGCCATCAACTCTGCCGGTTGAGTGAGCAAATCGACATTTTCGCTTGGGTAATGCAGGATGCCAGAAAATTCTGGATTCTCCTTCAGCTCCTTAGGCGGTGCTGCTTGATCTAACCAGAGCACCTCTGCGCCCATAGCCAAAAAGTGACGCGTGGACGCCATCTCGGCCGCGGCACCAATCACCACCACTTTCCGGCCCCTGAGTGACAATCCATTATCCTTTTCAAGTCTCTTTGCAATCGCTGCAAGGCTATCCGCCGCGGCCGAGGTAATCACATTATCGGCCACCAAAGTTGTACCGAGCGCTGCAAAATCTTGCCATTGCTTGTCGCCGTATTGAAACGCCGGCGTCCATAACGAGGTGCCTTCGCCTGCGACAACTTCACACGGCAAAGACGCGACCGGTTGCTGTAAGTATTCATGCAGACTCTGTTGCTTATCGACGTCCCAGACCAAGTTGTCTTCGACGGCTTTAGATAGTTGCCTAGCGATTGCGTGACGTTGGGGACTGCATAATCGATGCGCTTCGAATTCCGGCAGTCGCGAGACGTAATGCTTGCGAAAGCTATCCGCTGATATTAACCACTCTTGCAATCTTGGCGTGGGATCAATTTGATCACAGACAAGGCTCAAGACTTCATGAAAGATACTCGACGCACTTCTGTTGTTTTTAAGCACTACGCCACTTTTCGCTTTACTCATCAGGCTTTGCTCACCGTATAGATATTGTTTTCGCTTGGTGCTGACCCGGACCGAAACACTCGTCGCGCTAGACATAAAGCGTTGCAGTCTGATTTTAACGCCAGCATAGCAAGGATCGTAGCAAGCCTGGACCGAATCAACGCAAGATTAAGGCACTAATTTACGAACTAATGAAGGATGAATGCCTATCGTTGCAGGCAGCAATGACGGACTCGCCTCTCATCGGGGCATTCGCGTTTATCAATGCTTTATATCGAATTGCGCACAACGAGTAAATTTGGCTCTTGCAAAAAAAGCTTCGCTGGACGACGACATCAATCAATCTTCAGATGCGCCAAAATATCTGAGAATCTTATCTTAAGATTAATCCGAAGGGCCGAGCGCTAAGGATGTCCACGACGGTGTCGTGATCACAGAGTCAATTGATATCCGCTTCAAAGCGCGTGCAACCGAACGGGCAACTCTATAATGCCTCGCACGAAATTTGAACGTCCCCTGGTGGGCGCGGCGACAACTTCAACCCGACTGAAGCGTTTCATGATTTCTTCCCATACGATGCGTAATTGCATTTCTGCAAGACGATTGCCCATGCATCGGTGTATGCCGAACCCAAATGAAAGATGGTGCCGTGCGGAAGGCCGGTCGATGATGAATTCATTGGCACGATCAATCATGCTTTCATCTCGATTTCCAGAGACATACCACATGACAACTTTGTCACCCTTGCGAATTTTTTTACCGCCCAGTTCTGTATCCTTTTTAGCGAGTCGGCGCATGTGCAGCAATGGCGTTTGCCAGCGAACGATTTCCGAGACCATATTAGGTATTAAAGCGGGATTATTTCGCAATTTTTGATACTCATCGGGGTGCTCATTGAGGGCGAGTATGCCGCCTGAAATCGAGTTTCGCGTCGTATCGTTGCCACCAACAATCAGTAGCATAAGATTGCCGAGAAAGACTTCTGGCACATCCACCATATCCTTTGTGTCATCGTTGTTAATCAACATTGAAATCAGATCAAATTTTGGTGGCTGATCTTTTCGCTCATGCCAAAGCGCAGTGAACTTCTGCAGGCACTCTCCCAGACTGCGACTTCGCTCCTCGTCACTAACACCATCGTTGCCAGTCAATTCCGGTGTTGCGATCGCTAGATCCGACCAATAGGTGAGCAAATGACGCTCCTCAAATGGGAAGTCGAAAATCGTTGCGAGCATTTGGGTCGTCAACTCCACAGAAACTTTTTCGACCCAGTTAAAGGTTTCGCCTACTGGCAGCCCGTCAAGAATAGAGGCCGCACGTCTGCGAATGATTGGTTCTAGCTCCGCGAGATTACTCGGTGCTACGACGTTTTGTACGGCTTTGCGCTGAACACCATGAACGGGCGGATCAGACTGGATAAAATTAGTGAGAGGAATATCTTCCGAGTGATCACCAATCAGGATCGAAGGCTCCGAAGAAAATATGTCATGGTGGCTATCAACGTATTGAATGTCGGCGAACTTGGTAATTGACCAAAAAGGCCCGAATGGACTGTCGGCCAGATAATGTACCGGATCTTCCTCACGCAATCGACGAAAGAAAGCATCGTGGAGATCGTGCTCATATAACGTGCTGTCAGACACATCTATTTCGGCCAGAGGGATATCATTTGGATTAGCGCGTGCTTGTTCTGACATTTCACTGGTTGAATTTTGGACGCTCATTTTTCTCTCCTCGTAAAATCAAACACTTAATCAGAATCATTTGCCGTCGCAAGCGGGATGAGTTGATCGCTGCCGATTGCTGTTGCGATGTTCTGGTGATAGTAGATTAACGCCGGTTCATTTTGACCAAAAATAAGATGCGGTAGCGCCCCACTTATCAAGTTGCGATGGATTGCGACGCTTTGTGGGAAATCTTCTTCGGTGGTTACCTGCCAAACCAGATCAACATTCAGTTTTGCTTTGCGCTCTGCCTCATCATCCATCGGATTTGGCCAGAACACGTTGAGTTCAATACGACAACGATTGGCGCCATCAACGGGATAGGCTGTCCAAAACTGAATATGATCTACCTGATGTGTGAGCAGCACATTGGGCGCTAGCAAATATTCTGTTGTGCAGTAGGGTAGGATGGCACCTTGCTCGGACTGAGTTTTTTCGAACTCCTTATCGATGGTTTTTCTTGGTGAAACTAGGTGCACAACTTCACCCAATTGATCTACCAACGTTGAGTTAGAGTAATAGAATGGGCTAATAGTCTCCTTGTGCAGCGACGCTATGTGATAGGTCTCCGCAAAGCCATCAAGAAAAAATTTGTAGTTGCAGGCTAGCTCGGTGGTTCGACTGTCAATGTATTTGGTTTCGGAGATGTTGTAATTTTCTATATCGAGTAGTGACGCACCCATTAAGGCGTGAACTTTCGATTCAATATCTTCGCCTTCGAGTAAAACAAAAATCAAGCCTGCGATCTCGTAGCAAGGGAGCTCGACCAAACGGTCAAAGCAATCATCCGCGGCAGCGAACCCCTCATGACTGTTTGGACGCGCGATTATTTTGCCATCTAAACCCCAGTTCCACGCATGAAAGGGGCATGAGAAAGACGCCTTGTGGCCTTTTCCTTCTACAAGTCTTGCGCCGCGATGGCGACACGCGTTGATATAAGCCCGAGCTTTATCTTCTCGATCTCTGACGAGTAACAAGCTGATGTCGATAGCCTCGTGTGTGAGGTAGTCACCCTGATTAGGAATATGGGGGGTAAGCGCGACTAACAGCGGTCGCTGTTTAAACATCAACTCTATTTCTACGGCATTTTGCGCCTCGCTAGTATAGTGAGATGCGGGCACTTTTAAGCTATGAGGTGACAAATCCGTCGTGCCATCTTCTAGATGTCGCCGCAGGCGTTCGAGCTTCCGGCTCTGCTCATCCTTATGCACTTCATAAGCTCCTGTAGCAATGGTAGCGCTAAAGTTTAACAATAACGGCCGGAGAAGATAGTACGAAATAACCACGTTTACCGATGAACCACGAAGTCCCTTTTCAGCAAAGCGCCCCTCATTAACGATCGCGTTTGATGCCAAGCAAGCGATGGGTTTATCATTCCTCTAACATCAATACTATGGAGAGTTAAGTGACAGATTTTGGTTTGGTTATGTTTCCCGCCGACTATGCAATCGCCCCGTCTGAATTGGCTGTGGCAGCGGAGCACAATGGCTTCGAATCATTGTTTTTCCCTGAGCATACGCACATTCCCGCCAGTCGATTGTCTCCTTGGCCCGGCGGTGCTGACCTGCCCAAGGAATACTGGCATACCCATGACCCTTTTGTTGGTCTGGCGGCCGCCGCTGCCGTTACCACGAACCTGAAAGTCGGCACGGGTATCGCACTGGTCACCGAAAGAGACCCGATCCTTATGGCCAAACAGGTCGCGACACTTGACCATATCAGTAATGGTCGATTGATTCTTGGCGTTGGTGCCGGGTGGAATGCAGAGGAAATGGAGAATCACGGCACGCCTTTTGCCAGTCGCTGGAAAGTACTTAGGGAACGTATTCTCGCCATGAAGGCGATCTGGACAGATGAAGCGGCTGAATTTCACGGCGACTATGTAGATTTTGACCCGCTATGGTCCTATCCAAAGCCCAAACAGGCAGGCGGGCCGCCAATCTTGCTGGGTGCTGCGTCGAAATACATGCATAAGCGGATTGCTGAATACTGCGACGGCTGGTTTCCAATCTATCAGGACGAAGCACGCGCTGCGGCCGCCGGGGCTACCGATTACTCGGAAAGCATGCGCCTCACCCGCGAAGCATGGGACTCTGCAGGGCGTTCAGGCAGCCCGAATTCTACTATTTTCGGTGTCGGACACGACCCAGCAGCCGTTGAACGTTGTTTGGCGCATGGCTTTGACCGCATCGTTTTTGCGTTGCCGCCGGCTGGCGCTGATGAAGTGCTGCCGATGATAGAGCGATATGCGGCGTTAAAAAAGCAGTTTGATTGATTAGCGCATCCGCCCGTCAAAACGGGGAAAAAATTACAACTGCTTATGCCAAATAAAACGTCAAGCTGAGGCTACCCACCCCGAGTGGAATCCGTAAGGTACCCTGAACGGCATGACAATTCTTGTGACGGGGCCTGCATCGACGTTTTTAGCATCCAGAATCACGCACTCGCTTTGGTTATTGCTCTCGTCGTGAACAAAGCTAATCAGGTAGCCATCGTCTTCACTGCTTGCGTTGACTCTGGGAGCAAACACGGCTTCACCGCCAAAACGCTGCTCGCCCCATTTATAGACCTTGGTCGTGTCTGATTCGTTATCGAATTTCAGCACACCGTCAAAGGAAAAAGGTCTTATGGGGTTAAACACACCTGCATAGACATAGCGTGTTGGGTGGCAGGCGTAAGTGTCGTTAACCCTTGTAAAGTCACATGGAGTATCACTGAGTGTTCGCTCCAAAACTTCACCGGTCTTAAGGTTGATGCGCCATTCGTACAATTTCCCCTGATTTTCTGCCAGGTCGTTGCCTTCCGTGGTGCCAGCGCCTGCGATGTCGGCGGTCTTTGAACGTGACGCCTGCAGAATCACTTCGTCTCCTTCATCCCAGGCATTTGCTGTGTGAACAACCACGCCGGTTTTTACATCAAACCAACGCACATCAGCGTCGGTGCCGTATCTTGGCATCACGCCAATTCTTGATCCGTGCTCTGGTTCAAAACCTAGCGCTGGTCCACCAGACATTGCGCGCTCGATATCCAAAGTGATCGGAAAATCCAAAAACAGACTGTACTTTTCGCTTACCGCAAAGTCATGCATGAATACCGGCTTTGGAATAGTCACGGGCGTTGTGTGAACCAAATCGCCATTAGCGTCAATAACAGAATAGGTGACGTAGGGTGCCTGAAAAGCATAACCATAGGTCATCATTTC
>CAJXBG010000121.1 GCA_913050215.1 uncultured Gammaproteobacteria bacterium | reverse complement strand
CAATGTCCATCGATCAAACAAGGCAGCGCGAGATAATTAGCCGGTGCCAAAAATAGCTTTCAATAGATAGAAAAAAATGACTGCGAGTACAGCACCAACAGGCAGGGTCACCACCCATGATACAAATATCGTCGCGACAACCCTGAGATTAAGTGCCGAGATGCCGCGCGCTAGGCCTACACCGAGCACACCACCTACCAGTGTGTGGGTTGTTGAAACGGGCAGACTATAGCCGGAAGAGATGACCACTGTAGTCGCCGCTGCCAATTCCGCTGCAAAACCGCTACTCGGCGTTAGCTCGGTAATATGCGTACCAATTGTTTTCATCACTCTGTAGCCATACATTGCGAGACCAGTGACAATGCCCACGCCTCCCAAAAGCAATATCCAATTGGGCGTCGCAGACTTTTGACCCACCATGCCGCCACTCTCGATGATACCGTTCACCGCAGCCAACGGACCTATCGCATTAGCCACGTCGTTTGAACCGTGTGCGAACGCCATCGCACAAGCGGTAAACAGCATCAGTACGCCAAATACCTTCTCAACACTAATTAAGTCGTGCTGTTCGGAGCGAATAACTCTCTTCACACGAGAGAGAACAACGACACCAATGACAGTAATCACAGCGGCGACGCCGACGGCATAAAACATAGATTCTTCAATACTTAGATCAAGGCCGACATGCTTCAATCCTTTTAGCAACGTTACCATGCCAACCACATAACCCATCAAAAACATGTAGATGGGCACGTATCGTTTCGCGGCCATAAACGGATCGTCAGCAGAAAAGATGAATCGCTTAACGCTCATGTATACAACAAAAGATAAGGTGCCGGCCATAACAGGAGAGACCACCCAACTCGATACAATACTGCCGACCGCTTTCCACTGAACTGCGTCTACGCCAATGCCGACTGCTGCAAACCCGACAATGGCGCCGACGATGCTGTGCGTGGTAGATACCGGCCAGCCAAAGGCTGAAGCGATCAGCAGCCAGGTACCTGCAGCTAGAAGCGCTGCCATCATACCGTAGACCAGTAATTCAGGGCTTCCAGCCATAATACCCGGATCGAGAATACCTTTACGTATCGTAGAAGTGACTTCTCCGCCAGCGAGATAGGCTCCTGCAAACTCAAAAACCATCGCAATAATGATCGCTTGTTTTATGGTAATCGCCTTGGCTCCTACCGAGGTCCCCATAGCGTTGGCAACATCGTTAGCGCCCACACCCCAAGCCATAAAGACGCCAAACGCGATGGCAAGGATTAGCAGGATCGTGCCGTAGTTTGATATTACTTCCATTGATAAAACTCTGGTTCGTTTACTATCTGGAGATGATATACATCATTCTGTTGCCCACCGTCTGAGAGTGATCAGCTACGTCTCCTATCCACTCGATGACCCGGTAGAGAAACATCACCTCTACTGGGTACAGATCCTTTTCAATTTCAAACAACTGGCTTCTCACTCTCACCTGCAGTCGGTCATTCTCATGCTCCGCTTGGTCAAGTTCAGAAATCAGATGATGAATCAGGTCCACTTCCTTGCCACTGAATCCTGTTTCGAACAACTCATCAAGCCCGTCTAAAGCTTCCAGGGCGAAGCCGCAGGTGATTTTTGATTTATCGATAAATTCGAGCAGCACATCGCCCATTTGTTTTGGAAAGCTCATCTTTCGTCCCATGACCAAACCAGCAATATCCTTAACCCGATTGGGTATTCGGTCTTGCATTTGCAATAACTCTAGCAAGTCAGATCGTGAAACTGGCATAAACAAACTTCGAGGAAGGTTCAGCCGAATATGACTCTTCAGATCATCAGCTTTGGATTCGAGTTCCAGGATAAGATCATAGAGACGCTCAGCTTCCTCCCAATCTCCGCCATTAACTGCTTCAAAATATGGCCCAAGCTTACCCACAGTCTCATAAGCAACGTTCATGTGCTTTTGAATCGGAGTTATCGGCGAACGACCAAACAATTGATTGAAAAGGGGATTGCCAACCATAAAAAATTCACCTTGTTTTTTGCGCATTATAGTGACAGATTTCTTAGAAGTAACGCCCAATAATCGATATTCGCCGAAAATTTTCTGAACTTAAATGACGGCTTCTGGTACCACAAAAAATCAGGCAATCGGGGGCATCCTGTGGTATAACTCGCCGTCTGATGAAAACACCCAATACCCCTACTGAAACCATAGCTCCTGAAGCTGTGGCGCTGGATAGAAAAGAACGGATGCTCGATGGTTTTGCTATCTTGCTCTCGGGCACCTGCATGCTCCATTGTTTGGCCCTTCCGCTGCTAGTGACGGTGTTCCCGATTGTTCAGGGCAGTCTGCTGGAAGAACAGTATTTCCATCTCATCATGCTCGTACTGATACTACCGACAAGTTTGATTGCCCTCACTGTCGGATGCCGCAAACACAAAGACAGATGGACTATCGCGCTCGGCGCTGTTGGTCTTACTGTGCTGACGATCACGGCGCTGTTTGGTCACGATTTACTAGGCACATTTGGAGAGCGAGTCACGACCAGTATTGGGGGCGTTGTGCTTGCTGTCGCACACATCAGAAATTATCTTTCTTGTCGCCGGGTTGATTGCCAGCACGAGCCGTCGGATGCTGAAGACTAGGTGCCACAACACTTACTGCGGATCTAACCACTAGCAAACTCAGCATCGCTTATAAACCTCGACGAAACGCCAACAGCGACTCATAGAGTCCAATGAGTATTGATACTGTCGGACCTGCGACCCGAATTTTAGTGTCAAAAACAATCTTGGATTGATCCGGCTCAATGTGATCACTCAAACAGACATGAGCCACGTTCTCAAAGGCGTAATGGCCTCGAATGCGCGTATGCCAGGTTAACTTGTAGCTCTCACTGTTCAGCACATCTGATAACCTAATCTCGTAAATTTCCGAGACTTCATCTGTATTGGCCTGAATAAAAGCCGGAGGCTCAATTAATCCGACAACCGGTTTTATCAGGTAACCGGCCTGTGTGTAATAATCCCCTAGGCTACCCAGCACCTCTACGCATTCGGCATCGAGGTGAATTTCTTCTTCTGATTCTCGCAACGCCGCCTCGACCGCATCAGTATCTGCGTCATCAACAGTGCCCCCCGGGAAACACAAGTGCCCACCGAAGCGGATGTGAGATTGTCGTTTAGTAATTAAAACTGTTGCCTCATCACCTCTTAAAACCAAGGGGAGGAGAACTGCCGAGGGTCTGGCATTACGTTTGATATCTTCGCTGACGGGTAACTCGGCATGGGGATTCCGAATTTCCCGGCTCGCTTCCGGCGCGTTCAGAAATTTTCGTAAAAGCGGTATAACCTCGGTGAGCTCATCAGCATCTTTGAGTCGGGGTAGCGGTACCTCCTTGGCGGGCCCTCGCTTTGGGTCACTTGTCGTCACTAGCGATCACAAAGCCTGTTTGAGCTCACGGTATCCAATAAGATGGATGCCAGCATCGAGGATGTATTGTTTCAGCGCAGGGTCTCTCCAAGCCTCATAGTCGGCATGTCGGGATTCAGGCCTCTCTTTGTCTATCGCCACGAGTTCTTCACTCATTTTTGCCGGATGAAACAGCAAGTGATTAAGTCCCGGACCTACCTTATCGATTATTTCCCGATAAAACGCTTTCTTGTCTGTCAAAGGTCTTAGTGTGTCTATGTATATTTCATCCAGGGTGGGTACTCTGTTGGTATCGATTTTTTCCAGCACTTCGGCATAACCATCAGCGATATCGCTCTTATCAATCATGGCCAGACGCTCACGGGTTATGTTGGGCAGGAATGCCGGCACCCCAAATTCATTCGCCAGTGATAGGTAGGCTGGCAAGAATTTAGGATGTACAACGCTACCCATGTGCGTATCAATATGTGTAATTTCCAGACCGGCATCCAATGCCATTTGAATCTGAGCGCGCATCTCCTGCTCTGCTGCGGCAACGGTAACATGCCTAACGGCATCTTCTCTTGTTCGCCAGAGATAACCCTGCTCATCAAGCAAACCCGAAGAAGGTTCTCTGGAACTTACCGCGGGCCAACGAAAGGTTGGATATTCACAGGTCAGTGTGAGGTGAACACCCACATCGTACAATGGATTGGCGCGGCAGATCTCCGCAGCTTCCTGAAACCACGGGCCCGCTGTGACAATCGAGCCACAAGAGGCGGCGCCAACATCCAGACATTCGAATGAAGCAACGTTCGCAGCGTGCGAAAAGCCGATATCATCGATATGGGTAATCAGCACTTTATCGCCAGCGTCGTATCCCATCTTTTTCAGAAACTCATTCATGATTTGGTTTCCTGTCCTTCAAGTTTTCCGGTCATCACAACACGTCCGAATTCAGGCGTTTCGCAAATTTGCACACATCAATAGAAATTTAACGCAGCGAAAACACGCCTTCCCCATCCACTAACGCCAGGCGACCACAGAATTCCACTTCAGTCATTTCTTTCATCAAATCCTTATCCTGAGTATTCGCAAATGTACGAGAACCGTCAGGCAATAAACACGCCGCATGCCCCATCAGTGGGCCCTCGGGACCAAACATGACTGTATACGACTCTATTTCTACATCCCCACGATGTTCCACCACACTCGCCCTAAACGGTGTCTGATCAACTTCGTCCTGAACATTCGCGTATTTGAAATCAACAGTCGGCTCGACCCCCGAGTAGACGCCAAATGCATGCTTCGTCAGATATCCCCCATTAGCGGTAATCATACCCTTAGATTCAGGATCTTCTCGGATGAGCTCTACCATTCTAGCGATGCTGTGCATGACGTAGTTGTTGAGGGGACCACCACCGAAGGTCAAACCTCCCGTGATTGTCAGTGGTTTGCTCTCATCTAATCCGAGTTCCTTCGCAGCTACCTGAACAGCGGAGGGAAAACAGCTATAAACGTCGATATGATCAAGGTCAGATACCGCCAAATCAATTAACTCCAGCGCCCGGGAACCGGCAATACGGATCGCTGGGGAACTGTGAAGATTGTCTCTGTTCGATACCATGTAATGGTCGTGAGCGTCGGTCCCCGCCAGAGGATAAACCCACTGTGATTCTGGTATACCAAGCGATCTCGCTTTTTCGACAGAGCACATGATTAACGCAGCACTCATATCTACGGCACTGTTAGAGTTCATCAATTTAGGATATGGAAAACTGATCATCCTGTTTGAGGCCGCCGCCGTGCGAATGGTTTCCGCATCTACCTGATCTTTAATCCAGGCGTGAGGATTAGACGCAGCTACTTTACTAAAGCCCGCCCACAATTCTGAAATTCTGAGCTGATGCTCTTCGATCGACTCCTTTCGCTGATACCGAATGGCATTTTCAAACATAGGATAGATTTGTATGGGCTGGCGAATTCCACGAGCCATTTCAGCTTCACCGGCCATTTTGACATCTTCACCAATCATTCTCGTATATTCACCAGATGTCTCAGTGAGAGGCAGATCAATACCTGCTTTTCTAGCCTTCGCAATACTATTGCCGTACTCCGCACCTGTGATCGCGATCAGTGACCGCGTGCCTTCAAGAATATCCAACGCGGATTGATTCACGACAGATTGCACCATATTGCCACCGAACGGCGTACCTACTAATTCAACGTTACTCAGGTTAAGTTTTTCCGCAACGTAACCCGCAGGGTTTTTATACCGCCAGACGCCTCTGATCACCCTAACCGACTCTATATCCTTAATTAACGCCCCGTTACCTGCATCCTCCGCCGCTGCTTGCACGGCTTCAACCATCGAATCTATGGGCTCTTTAGCTTGATAGGGGTCCGATAGTCTTTGCTCAAGCTGGGAGATTCCAATAATTACCGGAGTCTTCGGGTTTGTCATTTGTAGATTTCCTTCTGAAAATTATCATCTACGGCCGAAAACAGTTTCTTGCAGGCAAATGGGTAACGCGAGCGGCCCAAATCACCGGCGGTTTCAGGCCAGTAAAATCGGACATTGTGCCACATGTATCAGGTCAAGATAAAATGGCATTGAGCATCGACTAACCAAAGAAGCGCCCCCCGGCAATATTGTTTTCTCGCGCATACCAAGCCGTCGATACAAATATTAGAATGTTGCTTACAATTGTCGAAAGAGTACACTTTGTTTCCCACAACCCTGACCTCAGGAAAGAACTTAGATTGAAAATTGCAGTAACAGCCTGGATGTCAGGCACAAAAGGCCTTGCAAGCGAACTTGCAAAGCAGGGTGAAATAGCAGAGCAAATGGGCTTCCATTCTTTTTGGTTACCCGAAAATCATTTTGGTGATCACCGATCACTGCCTGCGCCCTTGATGCTTCTGAGCGCCGTCGCCGCCACAACGAGTAGAATAGGACTGGGCTCCACCTCGTATCTATTACCCATCAGAAACCCAATTCTCGCTGCTGAGGAAGTAGCCGTACTTGACCGTCTGTCCGGCGGACGGGTGATCCTCGGTGTCGGTCGCGGTGTGCAACCCGCCATGTTTGATGTGTTTGATATTCCGGTGAAAGAAAAACGATTAAGATTCAAGAAGAATCTCGACATCATGATCGATGCTTGGCGCGGTAAACCCATTATTCCAGCAGAGGGAAATCAGGAAAGCATTTGCCTAGCTCCCCTCCCTGTTCAAACACCTCACCCGCCGATTTGGGTGGCAGCTTTTGGACCGCTAGCACTCAAACAAGCCGGCACACTTGGTTTGCCCTACCTCGCTTCACCGGTAGAAACCCTGACGACGTTGACTGAAAATTATCAAACACATAGAGAACACGCAAAAAACGCGGGAGTCACCGATATTAGCGCAACCCCAGTTATGCGCACCTTATTTGTCAGTAACAACAAAACCCAAGTGAAAGAAGTAAAAGCTGCACTCGAGGGCGGTATGGGCCATGCGATGCGTCCTGAGAGCGCAACGGTAGATGACTGGACCATCATTGGAGAGCCAAGCTATGTTAGAGAAAAGATTCTGGAATACGAGAACAAAACCGGCATGACTCACCTGATCGTAAGGGGGCAAATCCCCGGAATCTCCAATGAAGCCCAGTTGGTTAACTTCGAGCAGTTACTCGCGCTATTTTAGTTGGTTCGCAGGAAAAGCCATGAGTGGTCCAGCGGTCTCAGATCTTGAGTTCAATTTTTAGATAACAAGTATGAATTTCTAGTCGATTATTTTCAGCATCTGACCCACTTCCGGTTGTCCCTTCGGATAGAGCCCGTTGATGACCCGCAACTTATCGAGTGCATAATTGGTAATAGGTGACGCCGCGGCGAGTTGCTCCATCGTCATGCCTTCTTCAACCGTAATAACCTCGAGTTTTGGCTTAACCGCCTTCTTTCTATCCGCTGCATCCATTTTGTCAAAACTGAAAATCGTCGCGATAAAGTCTCTGTCTGCTGCGATTTTATGCAGATCCTGAGCGCCAGCACCTGTCAGAATATAAGCAACTCGGCGGCGCTCATTAAATATGGCGGCAACTCGAGCTGGGCGCCGACCAAAGGGGGTTTCTGCGCGGTCAGCAATACCAAGGTAAGCGGGTAATCCGCCAATCGTCAAGTCCTTGCCCTCACGAATTTCCATCCCCATCGTCTCGAAAAACTCACGCCCTCTGACCTTTTTAGAGAGTCTTGCCGTTGAGAATGCAAGGACAGCATCGGATACTGCAGATACCGCTTGAACACCTCTTGCACCAGATTCTATTCGCCAACCCTGCGGGAACCGCAATTTTATTCCGAGGTTTTTATGGTAAAAGACGTTTTTTCTAACAACGCCTATCTGTTTTGTTGGTCCGTATCTGAGACCATCCAACTTTGTAAGAAAGTCGTCTTTCTCGATGGACTGTTCGTAATCAGTTAACAAGACACTGGATTCCATGATTGCCCGCTTATAGCGAGTGTCCTGATCTGGATGTGTTGACAGAAAACCATGATAAACCTGTGGTGTTCTCTTCTCTATCCGGGCATGGGCAATTTCAATTCGGTCCTTGTCTTTCAAAATTTCTATTGTATTGAGCATCGCATCCGGGGAATAGCCTGCTTTCGCCATATATCTGGAACCCACTGCATCTGCTTCAAGTTCAAATTCCCGACTGTAGCCCTTGAGCAGAACACCACCTAATATGCCGCCCAGATCATATACCCCAGCGGTACCCGTCACAGCCGATGCAATTTGAGCTGCAAGATCAAGAAGCTTTGCCTTGGACTGATTGCGGAGCCCATGTTTTTCGGTCACGTGCGCTACCTCGTGACCTAAAATTGCAGCCAGTTCTGATTCAGTGTTCACATGCGTAAGCATGCCCCTCGTGACATAAACATAGCCTCCCGGCAATGCAAACGCGTTGATGATCTCATCGTCAAGTAATGTAAAGTGGTACTCAAGGTTTGGCCGGCTACTTTGAGCAGCAACGCGTTGTCCTACCATTGATACATAATCTTGCAAATCCTTGTCTCTGTAGATGCCATACTGCGCAATAATTTTTTGATGCTCTTTCGCGCCTAGCTTGATCTCGTTTTCCTCGGACATACTCAAGGCTTTGAGCGGCGTAATAGTAAAAACGATCAACAACATTACATTTAGCAAGGATATTGACCGGAGCCTTGAGGAAAGACGTGCAAGTGGCCGGCCAGAACAAGATAAAACCTTATTGATCAATTGTTGCCGCAGTTCATTCATCGTCACTTTCCCCAAACCCAAATTGTGAGCGCAAAGGTGTATTTTTCCACAAAACGCTAATTCAACTTCATAAAATAAAAAATTACCAGAACACCGAACTCTATGAGACCACAAAAATTGAAATTTGCTCCCTCATAATTTCTTCAACCGCCAAATCAAGGCTAATAAATTACCAAACTACGATTTACAGATTCCCAAAGCTGGTTAATAATGAAGTGTCCAATGTAGCCGGATTCGGATATGTCCCCCACTTCTCGCTTCGTAAACTCTGTCATACTGTCGGCCGGTTTTATTTGCGCTTCTCAATTGTACGGTGAGCAACAAGATCTTGTTCCATACGCCCAAGAACAACAAGGAAATTACGAGCTCGCCATCGAAGGCTATTTGAGCCTGATAGATGAACTAGAAGCGACTGATGGTCTTTTTTCACCCGAACTTATCGACCCATTGCTGGGCTTGGCCCGCAGCCACTTCGCTTTGAAGGATCTTGAAGCGGCGGAGGACTCTGCTGCCAGAGCTCAACATGTTCAGCATAGAAACGAGGGCGTGCTTTCCCTGGACCAGTTGGCAGCGGTGGATATCAAAACAAAAATACATCTTCTCAATGGCGTACCAACGCGAGCGGACAAGCAGCAACGATTTGCTTTTTATCTAGCCGAGAGAAATTATGGGGCTGATTCACTAGATGCATTGCCTGCCAAGTATAAACTTATAGACTGGTACACCGCGACGGGTCAGTACTTCAAGGCGCAACGCTTACTTTCCGAAACCATAAAATCATTTAGTGAAACAGAAGAACACGCACTCGTGATTCTCCCTGCGTTGTTACGGTCTGCTCGGCTAAGGCGACTTAGAGGTATTGCCGGTCAACATAAACACCTTGAAAGCGCCCTTGCTATTGTCACTGACAACCCGGACATTCCACGTGAACGACAGCTAGAGGTTTTTCTAGCGCTAGCGGACGCATATTTGGTCAGCAACAGGTTTACCGATGCCAAGAAATTCTATCAACGCACCTGGGACGACATGGACCCGACGGATAGATACGAACAGTTTTCAGAACCAAAGGAGCTGGCATTATCCAACACGCTCAACGAAAGCAAATCTAATGTTTTTTCAGCTTCTAATGCTAGCAATATAAGACGGCTTCGCCCGACATCCAGAGAGTACCGCAGCTTAGAGCAACTTTATGAGGAACAAGACTCTGACCAGCAAAAGCTCGTGCTGCCGTTTCAACAAGACGATTATTCTGTTCTGTTCAACCAAAACTCCACAGATCCAACCGCATCGAAAACCTTCAAAGTCGTTGGCGAGCCGTTTAGGTTTGTTCGGAAACAATTGGTTGACTTACTGCCATCAAAGCTTAAGTCTGACGAAGGGCTTGCAACGATAGCTATCACAATGTCATTTAGCGTTAGTGCAGAGGGTAAGACAGGCAACATTAAGGCATCAAGCGAACAAGCCTCAGGACGCCTGTTGCGTACCATGCGTAAAATACTCGCCAAGACCAGATTCAGGCCAAGACTGGTCGAGGGCAAGCCAGCGCCGACTGACAACGTAAAACTGACCCAAACCTTCCAGAAACCGTCGGTGTAACTTATGACTTCACGACTTATTATCGGTCTAATCGTTTCTGTCCTGATCGGCAGCGTAAGTTCCACGGTTAGCGCAGCAAGTGATCCAACTAACTTCCTGTTTAGAAAACTCTCATTTTCTTCCGCGGAAAACGATCAACTTTTCAGAAAAACAATCGACGAAGTTGATGCCCTCGAATTTGAAGAGGCAGGCGCAAATAGCAATTCTCTGGTCACCAAAGTAGAGGCTGATAATCGTATAGATGGGTTAACCTTTGCGCGAGTGCTCGCAAATGCGGCGATTATTTACGTGCAATTAGAACAACCCGAAGTTGCGCTTGAATTACTCAACAGATCGGTTTCCCTAGTCGACGAAGAGTCCGTTTTTCACGAAGATATCTACCCATTAATGATGGTCAAGGCGCAGATACTGATCAAACAGGGCAAATTGGCAGAGGCGATAGACCAGCTACGACGTGCTCAGCACATTATTCACCGGTACGGTGGTGTTTATAGCGAGCAACAATCTGATGTTGTCGACCATATTGCCGACATCAACACGACACTGCGAAATCATCTTGAAGCTGACAGGCAACAACTATTTAATCTTAGAATAAGTGAAAATTTCTTGGGTACAGACAGTATCGAACTGGTGCCGCGCCTTGAAAAAATTGGCGCTTATTTCCGTGGCCGCGGCGTAGCACTGCCTTATGCGAGTAGCGACAATTTTTCAGAAACAATCTCACTCGACCGAAAGGATCGGGCAGATATCTTTTCCCAAGCGATAAGACATTACAATCGCGCATTAGCGATTCAGGAAAGCGCCTATGGCCCCAGCGATATCAGACTCGTCAACACGCTAAGATCGCTTGCTAAAACAAGAATGGCTCAACTTTCCGGGCGTCGATATGCCGAAGATATCCTAGAACGCGTCGTCGAAATAATTTCGTCAAACCCAGTGGCCGATATTCCCGAACATGCTGTCTCATTGATAAATTTAGGTGACACTTACACGATTAACGGCAATCGCAACGCTAGCGAGACCTACTTGAAAGCATGGGACTTACTCTCACAAACCCCCGAGTTAACAAATCTGCGAGAGAGTATTTTCAGTTCCGTAACTCGCATATCTCCAACAATCCCCCCCTATAACATTATTGCGCGTAGACCGAGCAAGACGCAGGAAGGAGAAGAGATTTTCATCAAGGCGACGTTTTCAGTGCGCCCGGATGGTCGCGTTTCCGACATCAACTTAATCGAAGGTAATGCACCCGTCGATCAGAAAAAGCTGATTCGCCTATGGCTCAGAACTTCAAAGTTCCGCCCTAGAATTGAAGAAAGAGAGTTCGTACTCACAGAGGGATTGACGACTTACCAGACGTTCCAAGTACTCGAAAAAGAACCCGCCGAAACCCCAGAGGATTCTTCCCCCTCGCCCACTACTCTGCCTGAAAAGGTCGACGAAACTG
>CAJXBG010000120.1 GCA_913050215.1 uncultured Gammaproteobacteria bacterium | reverse complement strand
TCATTTGAGTTTGGGCTAGATGGCTGGGGAATACATCTGCTTGAACCCAACAATGGATTTGATGAGACCTACACAGCAGATTTCACGCTATCAAGACATTGGTATTCATTTGAGAAGCGAGCGGAGATGATGGAAAAATGGCCAGCTTGGGTAGAGTTTTTGAGTCAATCAGGTTTGCCCAAGAAATATGATGCGACTTTAAGCTGCAATAATTCCAACACTTGGTTGAGCGAAATGGTTATCTTCACTTTTTAGTCATGCTGGTGCGGTTGGGCGTCAGGTAAAGTTTGTCGATGCTTCGGTATCTTTGTTGGCCAAGTGCTTGTAGATCAGTTCGGTGGTTGCCACCTCAGGACGTCGGTCAGGTTTAGATCGGCGTGCTGGCAGTACCCAAACTAGACTGCCTGCTACTGATTGTTCGGTCTAGGCTTTGGATTTATCTAAAATTGAGCCTTGGAAAACTCATCAGCGGGGCACTTTGCCCATCAGTAAAAACACTAGCGGTATGGTTAGTGGGGCCGCTAGAATCATCGCCAGCAAGCCAGTGCAGAACGTGATTTGTTGCATTGTGCTCGCGGGTATTGGTTCTGGTGAGTAGGTTTCGAAGTATTTGCCGGAGTAGAGATGAGGATAGTCGTTAAACTGCGCTTGCATGAGAGCAATCCATTTCCGTAGGCGATTTAAGCGTTCGTCGCGCCGCAATGCAGTAAGTGGGGGTACCGGGATGCTAGAGTGACACTGAATGACACCAAACAGCATCATGTCTCGAATGCCCGGTGCCTCGCCATCTAGAAAAGATCGACTCGATGCTTGTAGTATGCGTTCCCACACAAGGAACTGGTCGCCAAAATTTTTCGGCTCTTGGGGTTTCATAACCCGCTTGGCGAAGTTGATCAGCGTGAACATATACAGCGCAATAAAGCTGCGTCCGAAGTTACCAATAGCGCGTTTGATCAAGGAGGGTGAAAGATCACCGGCTCGAGCGAATGCTGAAAAAAAACCTAGCAAGCTATCGGGACGATGTAGGACGCCTTGCCAAGCAGCTTTAACTGATTGCAGGTCTTCAGCAGATATTGGCTCAAGTCCCAGTTTGACTAGAATCTCCGCTGATTCAACCTGCCAGGCTCCCTCATTGATTGAGACCGCCGGCATCAAAACGCCCCACGTTTTTAACACTTGCCACGGCGGTAGTGAACGTAAACGGTAGTCGATGCCTTTGTGGTGTAATGTCAGTAATACTGCCTGCACCCAGGGAGAGTGATCAACGCCGTAGACTTCAACTTCCATAGTAAACCTATCATCAATTGCCAGGACTAGCAGACAGCGAACCTTAGAGCTGTCTGTTAGCCGGCTTTCGTATATTAGGAGGCTTTACCAGGCTGCCTTGTACATCTTTTCAATGGCCTCAGCATCAACTGGAATTGGATTTGAAAAGTTTACTGGGTCAGCTACAGCGTCTTGAACAAGCACGTTGAGCAGATCGTCTTCGGCACCTAGGTCTCGGATAGATTTATCAATACCAATGTCCGCACGAAGTTGTACCACTGCATCAATCGCACCAGAACCTGTCGCTGGGCCATTTGGCGCAAGTATCTTTGCGACTTCAATGTACTTCTCTTCTCGCTCTCTCATATTGTATTCCATGACATGAGGCAGCATGGTGGCAAGCGTTTGGCCATGAGCAGCATTTAGGCGCGCAGAAATTGCGTGGCCCGTGCCGTGCACTGAACCGAGGCCCGCAACGTTAAATGCCATCGCCGCCATCGAAGAACCAAGCAGCATCTGAGATCGAGCCTCAACATTAGAGCCATCTTTCACTACGTCTCGTAGGTTTTCGGCAACTTTTCCGATCGCTGTTAACGCTATCGAGTCTGAGTAAGCATTAGTGCGGTTTGAAACAAATGCTTCAACGGCGTGTGTTAACACGTCATAGCCGCAGGTCGCCGTTGGGTAGGCGGGTAAGCCGACGGTAAGGTCTGGGTCAAGAATAGAAAAAGCAGGCGTGATACTTGGGTGAAGCACATAACCTTTGCGACCCAATCGGGAATTGGTAATAACGCATGCACTATTTGTTTCAGAGCCAGTGCCCGCTGTCGTTGGTACCGCGATAACCTGTGTTTTGGCGGGTTTTGGGACAGAAGATTGCATTTCTTCGACTGTGCCCGGATTAGCGTCGAGTAGCGCAATCGATTTGCCGCAGTCCATCGAAGAACCACCACCGATAGGTACCACAACAGCATCATCACCAAGCTCTTTGAGTCTTGCTGCACCTGCCTCGACGTTCAGGTCTGTTGGATTGGGTTCTACGCCATCAAACACTTCAACCTTTAAATTTGCCGCCTTTAGTGCATCGATGACTGAGTCTAGTACACCACTTGCCGCAAGGTTCTTATCGGTCACGATAAGAGCTGAAGTTTTACCCAGTGCCTGAATATGGTTACTGAGCTGTTGCGCAGCGCCTCTGTTAAAAACAATCGTCGGTAGTGGTGCCGCGACAAAATTCTCATTTGAAAGCAAAGCAGTTTCTCCTAGTTCAAAAAATTTAGAACACGAGAATAAAACAAATCGGGTAGCGTGGCGATAGTATTTGCGTGAAATTTGTCGTGGCTAAATCTTCAAAATTTCCATTGGCAGGTGATTGATCGGCCTGCAACGTTATTGCGATCAGCTCATTAGCTCAATGACTGTACCTCTTTCGGCTAACAAAGCAACAAGGTCGCCAGAGAGCAGCGCCCTGGCTGAGGCATTGCCCCGCAGATGCGCATCAAAATGGGCAAGACCCAGACCATTGATTAAGTCATAGGCCTGTTTGCCAGCTACCAGCTCTGATGCAGGTTTCATGGCGTTTAACATGGCATCCAAACTCTTGCGCGCTTCTCCTTCCATGTTTGCACTCATCATGGTCATTATCATTTTGAAGCCATCGTGGGCCTGCTCAATATCATCATTGAAATGAAAGTGATCCGCATTATTGAGTACCACAGAGGTTCGGGGCTCAGGGTTACGATGGTAAAGATCCCGCATGCCCTCAAGAGGTAAAATGGAATCCAGATCGCTGACCAAATAGAGGGTTGGCACCTCACGACCCCATTGAAAACTGAGGGTTGTTGCCATGACATTGTCAGGATCGACCCGGGTAAATCCTCCAGCCGGCGCCAGCGGCAACGCCGCTTTAATTCGGGTGTCTGTCTCTAATGTCCTAAGGGTTGTCCAGCCTCCAAAGCTATGACCTGACATGCCGACTTGATCCGGCAGCACCGTATGACCGGATGCACCGTCCAACATTTGACTGATCACAAAGCTCGCGTCTTGCGGTCTGCTAGCAATAAATTGGTCGATCACTGCGGGGTCGCCAGCACCGCTAGCGCCGGAAATCATATCCACGGTGGTATTACCTACATGGTCCATCGCGGCAACCACGTAGCCATGACTTGCCAGATGAGTATAGAAAAATGTGGATTGACGACGCTCTCCGCCAAAGCCGTGAGAGAACACGACTAGGGGATATTTGCCTGATAAAGCCTCTGCATCTTTCACTGCATGCTGGCTAGTTTTACCCATACCGGGCACCATTTCATAGGTGTCCATTGTTGCCGGGTCCATATCCTGACCTCGATGGGCCTCGGTGGCCGGATACCACACATCGACCGGCATCGTGTGATCTCTGGCAATATCTGTCCAGATGTACCTGCGGGTGCCAACAGGCAGCGATCCCCGGGTGAATGGATTGTATTCGGTCATGGTGTCTTCCTGATTATCTGGTAGATGGCTCAGATAGGAAGTATAGACCACATTTTGAAAGGACGGAGGTGCATGGCTGGGTAATAGCCTAATTTGTTAGAGGAACGGCCGAAGAATGGTGATCGACTATAAACCATTTCCCTGTCTCGTCACGTTCATAAACAAAGCTAAACCTCGCATTAACCCTCGTTTGTTCTCCGTCTCGCACATCGGTGAATTGGTAATAACCAGTGTTTATCGCAATATCACCAAAAACACGTGGGCGTTGATCGCCCAAGAGCACGCTGGCATCGGGACCAATAACTTCAAAATAGTCACGCACTTCCGATGGTTCGTCGCGAAGAGTTGGAGAAACTGTTCCCCAAAATACAGCCGTCGCTGAGTAATGGGCGAGGATGTTTTCTGTAACTCTGCTGTTAAAAGACTCAGCCCATGCCCGAGTTGCTTCTTTGACCGCTTCGACGGGATTTGCGAAGACAAAGTTTGAAGCAAAGAGAGTGAATAAAGTCACGATTATTTTGTTTGGAAGTTTCATGTGCTGATTCCTATTCCGAGGTTTGCTCTTACAGTCTTAATGGTTCTATAAAAACGTTTCATGGGGATTGCAGGCCAAAGGGAAAGGGCCAAAAGATTAATGTATTGGGTTCAGGTCCGCTGTATTTGTTGTTGCACGGCTTGCAAAAAGTCACCCGTAAACAAAGCTGGCGCCTCTTCCAGAAACCATTTCTCTCCTACATCATTGGTCAGTAATTTATGCAAGTAGGGACCCAGGATTTCAATCACGGTAATGTCTTGCGTGCTCACATCATCAAATCCCACATCACTAGCGGTTTGATAGAAGGCCGCTTCCGTAAGCGCAAGAAAGGTGTTCGCGTAGATCTCAAATCGCAGGGAATCAACACGACTCAATGGTTCATTTTTAAGTGCCTTAAGATATATCTCAGCCAAGTCCGCATCTTGCATAATTGGCTGCCAAATTTGGACATACAGCGCGTTGTTGCTCATCGTTGATTGCGCATTATGAAATTGATTGGCGCGCTCAAGTTCTCTCGAGTGGATTGATATTTGCTTGGCAATAAAAATAAGCGTCAATAAGACTGCCATAGCCCCTGCAATCTCAGCAATTGCGCCAATTGCATCCCAGTTCATGTCTGCTTCCTGCTCAAAACAAGGTTTCAGTATAGGGGTTATCAAATATAAACCACACTATTCCTAAGAATAGCATGTATAGCGATTGCCGATGACCGTAATGGTGTCGGGCAGATGGTTCGCGCGAGGACAGGTTGATTTTGCATGGCATTCAGTTTGAGTAAACGTGTCTAAAGAGTTTGTTTTTGGAGGGGCAAGTAAAGAGGGCTTGCATTTGCCAAGTACTGCGCAAGTATAAATGGCAAAATATACGTAATATGTCACATGATGAAAAATTCAATCGGAACTCGTTTATGAATAACTTTGATCCTCACGTAAAACTTCTTGCAGGGCACGCCGCGCTAATAGCGGGTGCGTCCAGTGTCAAATGTTGGGCTGGTGTGAAGTTTGTGAGGCAGTTATAGATGTGGTGGAAAGTTGTTGCAGGTCTTCTAATAGCAATCGTTGTCGGGTTTTTTGCGCTCATCAAGTCCGTCGGCATTACTCCCGGCATCATAGTACATTCGTTAACGGGTGACGGCGGTGGTACACCCTCGCAAAAAACTGTACGTTCACGCCTACAGGTGCCGGATGGGTTTTCTGTAGGGCTTTATGCTAGCAATGTTGTTAATGCTCGAGTCATCATGTTCACTCGATCAGGCGATCTGCTTGTAGCCCAACCTCGGGAGTCAACAGTCTCGCTGCTGGCGAGAGATGCGAATACAGATGGCAAGGCAGACGGACAGCGCATTCTGTTGGACAAGCTCTACCGTCCGACGAGCATCGACTTTTTTGAAGACTATCTGTACGTCAGCGAATCCAATGCAGTCGGTCGCATCAAATTTGACCATGAGTCCGGTGAAACTATCGGCGAGTACGAACGCATTATTACAGGGATAGCAGACGAGGGTAATCACTGGACAAAGACAATTAGGTTTGGCCCTGATGGTCTCCTGTACCTTGCTTCCGGTTCCTCCTGCAACGTCTGTGACGAAATCGACGACCAGCGTGCCTCCATCACTCGCTACAATCCTGATGGATCCGGTGAAGAGAGGTTTGCTACGGGACTTCGTAACTCGGTTGGGTTCGATTGGGCACCTTTCGACAATCAAATATACGCGACAGATAATGGCAGGGACCTGCTTGGTGACGACTATCCCCCCTGCGAGCTTAATAAGGTTGAACTGGGCAAATTCTACGGCTGGCCAAACGTGAATGGATTTGGTGATCTTGATCCTGACTTTGGTGACGAATCCAAATTGATCGAAGCCACCTCACCAGTTCACGGATTCAGAGCTCACAATGCACCATTGGGTATACGGTTTATCGATTTAGCTGCCTTTCCCAAAGCGTATCGTGAAAGCGCACTCGCTGCACTTCACGGCAGTTGGAATAGGTCCAGCTACGATGGGTACAAGGTTGTGTCACTGCATCATAAATCTGATGGCAGCTTCGAAGAAAAAGATTTCCTGACCGGTTTCGAGAAAGATGGAAATATCATTGGTAGACCGGCGGATGTCACCGGTGGCCCTGATGACTGTGCCTACATATCAGACGATTTTGGCATGGCAATTTATCGTGTCTGCTACGGTATTGAAGGGGAGGCCATCGCCTCCACTTCTTCGTCCGTAATCCAGGAAACAGGTCTTGAAGACTTTGATAAGGCAACCCGCCTGAATCTTCAATCCGACGGTGAACAATTGTTCATGACTCGTGGTTGTCTCACCTGTCATGGGGTAAGTGGTAGTACCTCATCGGGGTTGCTTCCCCTAAAGGCAATCAATAAAAGATACACTTTGGATTCATTGTCGGCATTTTATAAAACCCCAACACCGCCCATGCCGCCGGTACATCTGAATGAAGAGGATCAGCTCGCTCTGTCAACTTATCTCTTGGGAATCGAGTAAGAACAGCGATGGGAGAAAGGTATCCATGTTCTGGCGAGTCCGCTCCAATCTTTTTGTTGCGACAGCAAACAGCTGCACAAATTTAGTTGTTGTAACCTAAACTTTTTAGATTCGAACGATGTTGGTCCTCGCTTAGAGAATAGCGCGTCAAGCAAAGTAGACCCAACGGAACTAGGATGGCGGAAACGGCAATTTTGATGGTTACAAGTTTATAGACAGCGATCTCTTTTAACTCACTGGTATTGGCATCATCGAAACCCGCCCACTGAATCATCAAACCAGCGAACAACACCCCAACGCTCCCGACTAACTTAGTGACAAGATTACGACCAACTAAGACAAGACCATCTGACCTCGACCCAGTCATCGCTTGATGCTCTTCCACAACGTCGGCAAACATTGATACGACGAGAATAATAAAAAAAGTCCAAATCGCACCGTTTACAAAGCCGTGAAAGGCCCAAAGCCACCACAACGGGCTTAACGTCCCCGCGCCAGCTTCTGGGATTAGTTGAAACCCTAGGTAGTAATCCATTGCCATCAAGCCAATAAGCAGCGGGCTAAAGATAAAGCTCACGAAGCCTGAAATCAGGACGAGGTTTCTCTTATTTTTTCCTTTTGCGAACTTCCAAGTGACAAGCGCCGAAATAGCACCTCCACCTAATGCGATGGGTCCAGCCCAAAAAAGATCACGGGGCGCAAGTTGAAATAAGAAATTGTTCAAATAGACAGAATCGCCGCTCTGTAATCCGCCATTTACGCTAAAAAATAGGAATGCGAGAAGAAGCGTCATCCAGTTTCGATTCGCGACTAAAGTTTTAACTTCAGTAAACAACATTGGTAGAGAAAAGGCTTCACCTTTGCCGTTGGCGTCCTGTTTCAAAAAATATTTTTCGACAGCGCTCAGTTTTACCGTCCCGAGATAAGCGGACCAGCCTAACAACAAACTTACCCAAAGTGCCGCCCACGGATAAAACTCTGCGTGATCCCAACTCGGCATAAGAAACATTATCGGCCCTAAACACAGCCCAATTCCGAAAATCTCGAAGACTCGGTCTGTCGCAATCAATTGGTTCCTTTTTGAGTAATCTTTATAAAGCTCAACACCTAAAGCGAATCTCGGAACAGCAAAAATAGTTTGGGACACTCTAAACAGGACAATTAAAAGAGTGAGTTGTGCGAAAAGAATCCATTGCTCTTCCCCTAGCTGGAGCACGAAAAGAGCAAGGCAACAAAAACTCATTGGCAAAATGCCCATGATCATAAACGGAATGCGACGACCATACTCCCCTTTATGCCTGTCGGACCAATACGCAATGACAGGATCTGAAATTGCGTCAAAGACCACTGAGATAAACAATGCAAGTCCGGCCAATGCCGCAGACAATCCGAGAACTTGGTTATAGTAGTAGAGTAAAAAAATACTGAGGAAGTCATTAACGCCTGCCAGTCCAATACCTGGTATGCCCCACCAGTACATTTTTTTTTCAGTACTGGAAGAAACTAAGCCCCAGGTCGGTCTTGAAAACTTCTGGCCAATTTCTCCGGTCAAAACATCTAAATTTTCTTTAGACTTTTTTTCTAAGAAGCTGTTCAGCATAATTTAGCGCTCCGGCCTAAGAACCAAGCAATTGTATTAATTTTTATCCGAGTAGATCGAGACAAGTTTAGACGCTATCACGCTTTACTCTACACCATATGTTTACCACACATGAAGCGTTGCCGAGGAAACCACCATACCAAAATAAGGTCGCAACAAAAAAAGCGTTAAGCAGATGCTGGCACAAGAAACAAAAAAACCACTAAACAAAGAGCTTAGCTTCCAGTTTTTGTGCAAACGGTGAAACTGGTGTGCCGTAGACGATGATATCGGGCATTCGTGTCTCTCTATCTTGCGGAGAATTGAGCGGTGGTTATTTGATGAAAAAAAGTTATAATAATGTATTACATTAATTAAAACTATTAAATGAGATGTCAGCTGCTGCGCCGGCCCTATCTTTTTCGCCAAAGGGTAAGCCGATATCAGTATTGAAGGGCAGGGCATTTTGAACGTTGAAGGTGATGAATATATTTATTGGCTTTATTAGAGAGGTAGCTTAGGGGTGAAGCAGACGCTTCGTTTTGTTGCCGGTCTTTCGTCCCTTATAGCACTGTTTTTCGTGGTGGGGTTTTGGGTGATGTTTTTTTCAGAGCGCCCACCACTTGAAATAGATCCAATGACGCTTGCTGGTGACGGCAGCAAGCTCGATTATTGCGAGCTGCCTGTCCTCGACGGCAGCGGCAAATTGGCGGTCGAGATCCCAAAAGGTAATACGCCGGGCTGTAGCTACGATCATTTCCCATTACCTATTCTCGCCGAATGCACAGAACGGTTACCCGAAGGTGCAGATGATATTCGCGGCCTCTGGGTGGGTGTTGAGGGTGGTCATACAGGTCACGTTGAGCGTGTTGAACAGTGCGGCTCGAGGGTTGTGGTGACCGCGGCTGGCATCATTCACGATGCGGGCCCTAACAGCACTGGTGGTTTGCCGTCGAATGACACAGAAGGTGCCGTTATTTTTACTATCGGTAATCGTGAGTACTGCCCTAGGACGTCCGCCGGTGTGGCCTGGAATGCGGGCGTGTTGGATTTTCATGTGTTCGGTTGGGGGCCGGTTGTTGTGCGCCGATATATGAATAATAACCAACTCATCTGGGAATACGCAGATGGATCAACCACGAGAATGGATCGTCTCTGTCAACTACCCGAAGAACACAAATACCCTGAGCCTCGTGGCCCGAGGTTTCAGCTAGGATGGAATTAAGATGAAAAGAAAATTACTGATCTCGTTTGGTGTCGTTGCGTCATTGATGACGATTACCGCGCTTGCCCTGCCGACAATATTGCACACGGCAGGCCTGCATCCTGAATTTCAAGGAGAGATGGCGGGACCTTTGCCGGGGAGGCGGGCGCTGATCATCACGACAAGTCATGATGTTCTGTCAGCGCCCGGTGAGACGACAGGCGATCAAACGGGTGTGATGGCGTCAGAGCTAACCCACCCTTACTACAGTTTTCTGCAGTCTGGTCTTGAGATCGATGTCGCGAGCATTAAAGGTGGGCTGATTCCCGTTGATCCGCAGACGCTCAATTTTGTTGTCAGAACACCCGAGGACGAACGCTATATGGACGATGCTGTCTTGCAGGCGAAGGTGGCTAACTCCATTGCTGTTGCAGACGTCGATTTCACTGTCTACGACATTGTTTTCTTGTCCGGAGGTTGGGGTGCTGCTTATGATCTGGGTCAGTCAACGGTGCTAGGAAAGAAGATAAGTGAAGCCTACTATAGTGAGAAGAAGCCGCTGATAGGCGGCGTCTGCCATGGTGTTCTTGGTCTGATTAATGCAGCTGACAGCGAAGGTAACCTGCTGATTGCAGGACGAAAAATGACAGGGGTTACGGATAAGCAGATCAAAGAGCTGGGTATTGAAGTGACACCGCTGCATCCGGAAACAGAACTTCGTAAAGCCGGCGCTCGATTTGAGGCGAACTCTGCATTCCGCGACGTTTTAGCCACGCACACGGTCGTCGATGAAGAGAAGCGATTCGTCACGGGGCAGAATCAGAATTCCGGCCGTGAGACAGCCCAGGCGATGTTGGCGTTGCTGTCAGAGAGATAATAGATATGAAAATGAGGACTTTTGCACTGATGTTTCTGACCTAAGATGCCCCGGTAAGGTATATTGCGGCTCGCAACATCTCTTCTTTCGCACGTTAAACATAACGCCTAGCGCGCCATCGATTGCCTCTGACGGCAGAATTTCCCTGAGTCTTTTTCTTCGCCGCTTGACATCATTTCTAGTATCGCTTTTCGCTTGATCGCACCTCGGTGGCGTTTCTAGGTGGCAGTGGTTTATCCGTCAGTGCATAGCCATCAACCAATAAGTCGCGAGTACAATCGATGAGCTTTCTTCGACTGGCTTTGCGGCTTTCCATTCGGCGATCTACGTTTTCTCGCGTGATTTCTTGCCGACAGAACAAACCGGTGGAAATCCACAAAGGCGCGTTGCCGCTAATGCGTCTAAGTTTGTGTAAGTTTGCTATGCTTATTAAAACAACCGCTTATAAAAAATCAGTAACGGAGTATAGAGATGTCTGACTTAACGGGTAAGGTTTACATTATCACAGGAGGTAACGGTGGGATTGGACTCGGTATGGCTGAAGGCATCGCCATGGCCGGAGGCAGTGTTGCCATCTGGGGGCGCAATGAGTCAAAAAACCAGGAAGCTTTAGCTAGGCTAAATGCAATCGGTGTCAAAGCCGAAGCTTATGTGTGCGACGTTGGTGACGAGACAGCGATTGTCGATACGATGAAACGAACCGTTGATGATTTCGGCAGATTAGATGGTCTTTTTGCCAATGCCGGGCGCGGCGGTGCGGGTAAGAAATTCATCGATATGTCTTTGGCTGATTGGCGGAGTGTGATGGCAATTAATCTCGATGGTGTGTTTCTGACCCTGCGCGAGGCTAGCAAAATTTTGATCGAACAGGGCGAGGGTGGCAGTCTGGTAGCGGTCTCTTCAACCTCAGCAATTCATGGCGCTGCCGGTAATGAAGCTTACGGCGCGGCAAAAACGGGTTTAAATGGTCTTGTTCGGGCCTTAGCGGTGGGGCTTGCCCGTTACGAGATTCGGGTGAATGCGCTGCTGCCAGGTTGGACGATTACAGATCTTGCGTCCGGTGGCTATAACAACGACAAGTTTCGCACGGTGACAACGCAGCGAACGCCAGCGCGGCGTTGGGCTGACCCTAGCGAATTTCGTGAAATTGGTGCGTTCTTAGCAGACACAACCATGACATTTCACACGGGTCAGGAGGTGACAGTAGACGGCGGTTATACCGTTTTTTGACCGTCGCTGTTTGAAGCCGTCGCTCGGCAGGCTTGTTAGAGAGGGTCTTTCGGGGGTTTAGCCATCGCCTCGAGCCA